>JBEGLG010000210.1:0-8663 GCA_041183645.1 Actinomycetota bacterium
GGCCCGGGGTCGGCCGCGTGTCTCCCCCGTCACGCGGTCGACCCCCGACCGGCGCCCGGGTTTTTCTTATCCATCCGGAGCGAGGAAGGGTGTCACCGTGTTCGAGTCCTGCAATGACCTAGTCGCGGAGTACTCCGATCTCGAGGCCAAGCTCGCCGATCCCGCGGTGCACGGTGATCAGGCGGCAGCGCGCAAGTACGGCAAGCGCTACGCCGAGCTCCGCGCGGTCGTCGCGGCGTATCGCGAGTGGCTGGCACTCTCCGACGACATCGCCGCAGCCCGTGAGCTCGCCGAGGAAGACGAATCCTTCGCGGCCGAGCTGCCCGATCTCATCGAGCGCGAGAAGGTGTCGGCCGAGAAGCTCACGAAACTGCTGCTGCCGCGCGATCCGATGGACGACAAGGACGTCATCGTCGAGATCAAGTCCGGCGAGGGCGGCGAGGAATCCGCACTCTTCGCCTCCGATCTCCTGCGCATGTACCTGCGCTACGCCGAGCGTCATGGCTGGTCGACCCAGGTACTCGAGGCGGTCGAGTCCGATCTCGGCGGCTACAAGGATGTCGCGGTCGCGGTGAAGGCCAAGGGCGTGCCCGAGCCCGGGCAGGCGCCGTACGCGAGGCTGAAGTTCGAGGGCGGCGTGCATCGTGTCCAGCGAGTGCCGGCCACCGAGTCGCAGGGTCGTATTCACACCTCCGCTGCCGGAGTCCTCGTACTCCCGGAGGCCGAGGATGTCGAGGTCACCATCGACGCCAATGACTTGCGCATCGACGTGTACCGCTCGTCGGGCCCCGGCGGCCAGAGCGTGAACACGACCGACTCCGCGGTGCGCATCACGCACATTCCCACCGGCGTAGTGGTCTCCTGCCAGAACGAGAAGAGCCAGTTGCAGAACAAGGAGCAGGCCATGCGCATTCTCCGTGCGCGGCTGCTCGCAGTGGCCGAGGAGCAGGCCGCGGCAGAAGCCTCCGATGCGCGCCGATCGCAGGTGCGCACCGTGGATCGCAGTGAGCGCATTCGCACCTACAACTTCCCTGAGAATCGACTGAACGATCATCGTGTCGGCTTCAAGTCGCACAATCTCGATCAGATTCTCGACGGCGATCTCGATGCCGTGATCGATGCCTGCACCGAGGCCGATACCGCTGCTCGCCTGGCCGCAGGCTGATGACCTTCGAATCCGATTACACGACGGGCGGTCGCGAGACCGTGCGTGACCTGCTGGTCGATGCCGAGCGCAGGCTCGCGAATGTCGGCGTGCCCTCGCCGAATGTCGATGCGGCAGAGATCATCGCCCACGCACTCGGCACCACGCGCGGCCGGATGATCCTGCAGGATCCCGTCAACGGCGAGCAGCGCGTCGCGATCGAGCAGATGCTCACTCGGCGACTTACCCGCGTGCCGCTCCAGCATCTCGTCGGCAGCACCGGCTTCCGGCATCTCGATATCGCCGTGGGTCCGGGTGTGTTCATTCCGCGGCCTGAGACCGAGCTCGTGGCCGAGGCGGCGATCCGTGAGCTAGCCGAGCAACCGGTGCCCTCGCGCATCGCCGTCGATCTCTGCGCGGGCAGCGGTGCCATTGCGATCGCCCTCGGCACCGAAGTCGATCACTCTCGCGTCTACGCAGTCGAGCTCTCCGACGACGCCATCGGCTGGACTCGCCGCAATGTCGCGGCCTATGACGAGCAGCTGACTTCCCTCGGATCGCGTGTCGAGGTGTTCCAGCACGATGCGACAACCGCGGCCGAGCCCGAGGGCCCGCTCGCGCGCTTTGCCGGTCAGGTCAGCGTGGTCGTCACGAATCCGCCGTACATCCCGCTGGGCATGATCCCGCGTGAGCCCGAGGTGCGCGACCATGAGCCGCGCATGGCGCTCTACGGCGGCGACGACGGCCTTGATGTCGTGCGCGGTGTCCTGCGCACCGCGGCGATCCTGCTCAAGCCGGGAGGGTTGCTGGTCGTCGAGCATGCCGACGTCCAGGGGCCTGATGCGGGCATGTCGGGCGTACCTGGAGTCGCACGCGCCATGACCGCCGACCACATCGTTGCGGCGCACTCGCATACGGCGGCCGGTGCTCCGGTCTGGACCGATGTCGTCGACCGCATGGACTTCAACCGAGTCCCGCGCTTCACGATCTGCCGGCGCACCGGCACGTCATGACCCTGCGGTTCGACTGCACCGATGATGCCGAGCGCATGCGCGGCATCGCGGCGGCCGTCACGGCAATCAAGCGCGGCGAGGTCGTGATCGTGCCGACCGAGAGCGTCTACGCAGTCGCGACTGATGCCTTCTCGGCGCGCGGTACGCGTGCGGTACGCGAGGCCAAGGGACAGAGCGCCACCACCCCCTTGCCGATCATGATCCCCAGCGTCACCACGATCCCGGGCATTGCCTTCAATCCCTCGATCGCGGCCATGGAGCTCATGCACGCCTTCTGGCCGGGGGCGCTCACCGTGCTCGTGACCCCGCAGCCGAGCCTGGCCTGGGATCAACCGACCGGCGCCCCGCTCGCCGTCCGCATTCCCCTGCATCCGCTCACGCTCGAGATCCTTCGCCTGACGGGGCCGCTCGTGGTCACCGGTGCGAATGCCGTCGGGGGAGCCGCGGCCCTGACCGCCGATATCGCCCTCGAGTCACTCGGCAACCTCGCCACCGCGTGCCTGGATGCGGGCCCGCTCGGAAGCGATCCGACTCTCGCGCTGCCGAGCAGTGTGGTGGATGCGACAGGTGAGGTTCCGGTACTCCTGCGCGAGGGTGGCATCACTCTCGAGCAGCTCCGCTCGGTCGTGCCGACCATCACCACGCCTCAGTAGACTGACTCCTGCGATCGCGCTGCCGTTGCCGGCATGACCAAGGAGAGAGATGACTGCCACACCGTTCTGGGGCCCCGACTTCGATGCGCTCACGGCCGAGGATCCCGAGATCGCGTCGGTCATTCTCTCCGAGCTCGATCGTCTCCGCAGCGGTCTGCAGCTGATCGCGAGCGAGAACTTCACCTCGCCGGCAGTTCTTGCCGCACTCGGCTCGACCCTGTCGAATAAGTACGCCGAGGGCTACCCGGGCAAGCGCTACTACGGCGGCTGCTCCGATGTCGATATCGCCGAGAACATCGGCATCGAGCGCGCCAAGGCACTCTTTGGAGCCGAGCACGCCAATCTGCAGCCGCATTCGGGTGCCAGCGCGAACATCGCCGTCTACGGCGCCTTCACGATGCCGGGCGACACCGTCATGGCGATGAGCCTGCCGCACGGCGGCCACCTCACCCATGGCTCGAAGGTGAACTTCTCCGGCAAGTGGTTCAACATCGTGTCCTACGGCGTGCGCCAGGACACCGAGCTCATCGACTACGACGAGGTGCGCGCCCTGGCCCTCGAGCACAAGCCGAAGATGATCATCTGCGGTGCCACCGCGTACCCGCGCCTCATCGACTTCGCGGCATTCCGCTCTATCGCCGACGAAGTCGGCGCGATCCTCATGGTCGATGCCGCACACTTCATCGGCCTGGTCGCGGGCAAGGCCATCCCCAGCCCGGTTCCGTATGCCGACGTCGTCAGTTTCACCACGCACAAGGTGCTGCGCGGCCCGCGTGGCGGCATGATCCTGTGCAAGGAGGAGCACGCCGCGAAGATCGACAAGGCCGTGTTCCCGATGATGCAGGGCGGCCCGCTCATGCACGCCGTGGCCGCCAAGGCCGTGGCTCTCAAGGAGGCTGCCACGCCCGCCTACCAGCAGTACGCGACACAGGTCATCGCCAATGCCCAGGCACTCGCTGCCGGGCTCGAGGCCGAGGGCATGCGCGCCGTCAGCGGCGGTACCGATACGCACCTCGCGCTCATCGATCTCCAGGCACTGGGAGTCAACGGCACCGAGGCCGAGCAGCGCTGCGACGCCGCGCGCATCACGCTCAACAAGAACGCGATTCCGTACGATCCGCAGCCGCCGATGGTGGCCTCGGGCATTCGCGTGGGCACGCCGGCCACGACCACCCAGGGCATGACCGAGCCCGACATGGCAGTCATCGCCTCGCTCATCGGTCGTGCCGTGCGCGATGCCGATGGCTCCGCCGCAGCGGGCATCGCTGCCGAGGTGGCTGCACTGTGCGAGGCGCACCCGGCCTACCCCGCGCCCGTCAGCTAGCGAGCCCTCGCTTGCGCGAATACGTCCTCTGCCTCCTGGCCGCCGCGGCGGTCACGTACTTGACGACCCCGCTGGTGCGCGCACTCGCGATCCGCTGGGGCTTCATGGCCGAGGTGCGCGATCGCGATGTGCATGCCGAGCCGACTCCGCGCCTGGGCGGGCTGGCCATGCTGCTCGGCCTGCTGGCCGGTCTGCTCCTCGCGAGCAAGCTGCCGATGATGAAGTCGGTCTTCTCGGGAGGCAATCAGCAGTGGGCACTGCTGTCGGGAGTCGCGGTCATCGCGGTACTCGGCATCGTCGACGACAAGTGGGGGCTCGATGCCCCGGTCAAGCTCGCCGGCCAGGTTCTTGCGGCAGGGCTGATGGCCTTCCAGGGCATTGCCGTCGTGTGGCTGCCGATCGGGGGCACCTTCGTGCTGGATCCGCTGACGAGCGTGCTCGTGACCGTGCTCATCGTGCTGGTGAGCATCAACGCCATTAACTTCGTCGACGGTCTCGACGGCCTGGCCGCCGGCATCGTGGCGGTGGCCGCCGGCGCCTTCTTCGCCTACTCGTACCTGCTGTCGGTCTCCATGGGCGTGGAGCGAGCCACCCTGGCCACCTTGGTCAGCGCCCTCCTGGTGGGCATGTGCCTGGGCTTCCTGCCCAGCAATACCTTCCCGGCGAAGATCTTCATGGGCGATACCGGCTCGATGATGCTCGGACTCCTGCTGGCCGCCGCCACCATCACCTTGTCGGGACAGGTCGACCCGAATGCGGTCGGCCGAGCCACCTTGCTGCCCGCGCTGCTGCCCATCCTGCTGCCGGTCGCCGTCATGGCCGTGCCCCTGGTCGACCTTTTGCTGGCCGTGGTGCGCCGTACCCGCGCGGGGCGGAGCCCGTTCGCGCCTGACAAGCAGCACCTGCACCACCGGCTCCTGGAGATGGGGCACTCCCAGCGCCGGGCCGTGATCTTGATGTACGCCTGGACAGCCCTCATTGCCTTCACGGCGGTGGCGGTGGCCTTCGTGCCCGTGCCCTACGCGCTCGGGGGCTTCGTCCTCGGCCTGGCGGTGCTCCTGTGGGCGGTGCGACGCCCCGGTCACCGGCGCGCGGGGGAGTCCGCGAGGGCTGACCTCAGCGCGTGACCGACCCCACGAGCGACGGTTCGCCCACCCCCACGGCCATGCGATAGCGTCGCGGCGTGTCCAGCACCCCTCCCGCCACGATCGACGCCCTTGTCCTCAAGCGGGCCGGCATCCTGACCGTGGTCGCGGGTGCCATCATCACGATCATCTCGGCGATCCTCGCCGGATCAGCCGGGGTCATCGGTGCGATCTTCGCCACAGTGGTCGTGGTCATCTTCTTCTCGGCCGGCCAGCTCACCTTGGGCAAGGTCCTGCGCACCAATCCCGAACTGGCCATGTCGGTGGCCCTGGTGATCTACCTGGCCAAGATCGGAATCCTGTTCGTACTCATCATTTTGTTTGCGGATACAACGCTTTTCAACACCAAGGTGTTCGCGATCACCGTGGTGATCTGCACCCTGGTCTGGACCGCCGCCGAGGTCTGGATCTTCGCTCGTACCAAGGTTCTGTACGTCGATCCGGGGGCAGGGAAGTGACGGCCCCCACACCACCTGCACGCCGCTCGTGGTGGTACGGTTCAGGCGCTCAACAGCGGTCTACTTCTTCCGAGGAATCTCGAAGAATGGCCGACTCCGCTTGGACAATCACCAGCCGCCTGATCTCGGGTCTGATCATCTACACGGCGATCGGCTGGCTGGTCTCCCTGTGGGTCGGTCACCAGGCAGTGCTGATGGCCATCGGGGCGCTCGTCGGCCTGGGGCTCTCGTACTTCCTGATCTTCAAGGCCCTTCGCAAGGACGACACCACGCTTGATGCGGAAGAAATCCGCAGGGAGCGCGTACGGCAGCAATACCGGTAGTAGTTGAGGAGTCTGCGACCGCAAGGTCGCCGACTGTGGCAGTTCATGGAGGATCTGCGTGTCGGCTGATGTAGTACTCGCCTCTGGCGGGCTCTCGTGCCATCTGATGTCGGGCTGTGGCTTCCCCGCGCCCGGTGCTGAGATCTTCCAGTTCGCTGCCGTGTGGCAGTTCACCCTCTTCGGCGTGAGCTTCCACATCACCAAGACCACGATCCTGCTGTTCCTGGCGGTCGTGGTCATCCTGGGCTTCTTCCTCTACGCCTTCCGTCGTCCGAAGCTCGTGCCCCGTGGCTCGCAGAATGTCGGCGAGCTGGGCTACCTGTTCATCCGCGACGGCATCGCCCGTGAGGCCATGGGCAAGGAGGGCGACAAGTTCGTCCCCTTCCTCTTCTCCTTCTTCTTCCTCATCTGGCTGCTGAACTTCTGGTCGATCGTGCCCTTCGCGCAGATCCCGGTCACCTCGATCTTCGCCATCCCTGTCGCCTTCGCGATCATCGTGTACGTCACCTGGGTGCCCCTGGGCATCTACAAGCAGGGTTTCGTGCCCTTCTTCAAGAACATGATGTTCCCCCCGGGCGTGCCGAAGGCCATGTATGTGCTGCTGGCGCCGATCGAGCTGATCTCGAACATCCTGGTGCGCCCGTTCACCCACTCGGTGCGTCTGTTCGCGAACATGTTCGCCGGCCACCTTCTCATCGCGTCGTTCTCGGTCGCGGCCTTCTACCTGATCAGCGCAAGCGTGGTCGGCATCCTGGGCTCGGTAGCCTCCTTCACGGTGGCCGTTGCCCTCACCGGATTTGAGGTGCTGATCCAGGCACTTCAGGCATACATCTTCACCCTGCTCGCCGCTGTGTACATCAGCGGTGCGCTGCACGCGGAGCACTAAGAGCTCCGCACAACTGAATAACAGCTTCGAAGCCTCAGACCGACGGAACTGGCCGTCGGCCCGAAAAGTAAAGGAAACGACATGACGCTCCTTGCAGAGCTCACCGGATCGATCGGCTCCGTCGGCTACGGCCTCGCAGCCATTGGCCCCGGCATCGGTATCGGCATCATCTTCGGCCAGGGTGTGCAGGCAATCGCCCGCCAGCCCGAGGCCTACGGCGTCATTCGCCAGAACATGCTCCTGGGCTTCGCGCTCGCTGAGGCACTCGCCCTCATCGGCTTCGTCGTTCCCTTCGTCTTCGGCAAGTAATTCCGAATTCGCTCATCCACTCGTTGGACTCTGAAGGGCTAACGTCGTGATTAACGTTTTTACAGCGGTTCTCGCCGCGGTTCCCGGTGCCGAAGGCGCCGGTGCCGAGGAGATGCCGTCGGTTCTCGCGGTTCCGATCGATGAACTGATCGTCGGCATCATCGCCTTCCTGATCGTGTTCGGCGTGCTGGGCAAGCTGGCACTCCCGGCGATCAAGAAGACCCTGGCCGAGCGCACCGAGCTGATCGAGGGCGGCCTTGCCAAGGCAGATGAGACCCAGGCCGAGGCGCAGCGCGTCCTCGAGGAGTACAAGGCAGCACTTGCCTCGGCTCGTGAGGAAGCAGCCGCAATCCGCACCCAGGCTCAGGCCGATCGCACCGCGATTGTCGAGGAGGCTCGCAATGAGGCTCGCACGGCAGCCGCAGCGGTCACGGCAGCAGCCGAGGCGCAGATTGCAGCAGAGCGCAACCAGGCCACCTCGGCGCTGACCCGCCAGGTGGGCGAGCTCGCCGTCGGTCTGGCCGGCAAGGTCGTGGGCCAGTCCCTCGAGGACGATGCCCGCGTACGCGCCACCGTCGATGCCTTCATCAGCGATCTCGAGCAGCAGGCGGCACGCTGATGCTCGGAGCCAGCCGCGGATCCCTCGCACGCCAGTCGGAAGCCCTCGATGCCCGTCTCGGGTCCTCGAGTGCGTCCGGGCTTGCGGCTGATCTGCTGTCCGTCGCCGGCCTGCTCGATACCGAGAAGCAGCTGCGCAATGCGCTCGCTGACTCGGGTCAGCCGGCCGCCGGCCGTCAGGCGCTGGTTCGCCAGATCCTGAATGGTCGCGTCGGGGAGCTCGCGGTCGATGTACTCGCCGAGGTCGTGGCTGAGCGCTGGTCGAATGACCAGGATCTCCTGCTGGCCATCGAGCAGCTGGCCTTCCAGGCGGCGTTCGCGGGTGCGGCAGCAGACGGCAGCCTCGACGCTGCCGAGGAGGAACTCTTCCTCTTCGGTCGCGCGCTGGATGCCTCGTCCGAGCTGCAGATGGCCCTGACTGATCCGTCCCAGCCGGCCGCAGTCAAGGCTCACATCGTGCGCGATCTCATCGGCTCGCGCACGACGGCGACCACCACCCAGGTACTCGAGTACGCCGTCGGCCACCTTCACGGCCGTCGCATCGACTCGGTTGTCGACGTGCTCTGCGAGCTCGCCGCCACCCAGCGCCAGAAGCTGGTGGCCGAGGTTCGCGTGGCCGCACCGCTCACCGATGAGCAGAAGCAGCGCCTGACCGCTGCGCTGAGCACGCTGAAGGGCCGCACCGTTCGCCTGAACGTCGCGGTCGATCCGTCCGTCCTGGGCGGCGCACACGTCAAGGTCGGCGATGAGGTCATCGACGGCACTGTCGCGTCCCGCCTGGAGCAGGCAC
>JBEGLG010000211.1:0-11037 GCA_041183645.1 Actinomycetota bacterium
GGCTATGGCTGGTCGTCATGCCACGAACCCATCACCTGGTCAGTCGACACCTCGCGGCTCTCCCCCGCCGCAGTCGCGAGAGAGACCCAGAATCTCGCCGGGGCCGTGAGTCAATGGGCAGCAGCATCAGGGCTGGAGTTTCAGTTCGATGGCGAGCGGCCCACCTCCTACGACGACGCGATGCGAAGGCTCGAGCCGGCCGATGGCGGCCCTTCCGATTCTCACCACATCTACTTCGCCTTCCTGCCCGCGCGCGCATCGACTTTGCTCCACGGACTCGGCTACGGCTTCGGCGGCCCCAGCTACGTACTTCCCTCACGTCACGAGATCGTCACCTCCTACGCCGTATTCGATGCAGGTCTCGTGGATGGCGCCAAGCCGGCGCCACTGCGCACTCGCAAGACTCTCTACCTTCACGAAGTCGGCCATGCGCTCGGCCTCGGCCATTCCGACTCGAAGTCAGAATTGATGTATCCGACGATCAGCCGTCACGACACGATCTCCACGAGTGACGCGCAGGCGCTCACGGACACGCTCAGTGCCTGCAGCCCTGCTCCCGCTACGACTTCCCCGAGCTCGCCGGCGACGCAGGCGCCCCTGGCATCGCAGCCGTGATCGGCCGTGCCGTCACGATGATGTTCGACTGATATCCGCCCTCGGACTTCACGTACTCGCCGCCGCACGTGATCAAGGTCAGGCGCGGATCACCCAGGTTGGTGAAGTACTCGCCCGAGTGCTTCGCGAACCACGTCTTGAGCACGACCTCACGTGCGGTCACCCGGTAGTCAACCTTCGAGCCGTCGGCGAGGATTACTTCCATCGCATCACCCGGCTTCGCCTGGCCGAGGTCGTAGAAGGCTCCGCACCCGCCGCCCACGCCATCACGATGCGCCACCATCACGCACGAGCCGCGCGAGCTGCCCGGCGCCGGCCCGAACTCGAACCAGCCCACGGTGGAGATGTCGTAGGGGACGATCACCTGGTGTCGTGAATCCTCCGCCACGGCGATGATGCGAGCGTCGACATGGATTGCCGGAATCCGAAGTCTCACCGGAAGCGAGACAGGTGACTGCTGCCCGGCGAGATTGTCTTGGGCATTGACCACCGGAATGCGACCGTTGTCGATGGGTGCGAAGGCACCGTTGCGCAGGATGTCCTCGATCGATGGTGCGGGTGCGCAGGTGCCGGCTAGCCCGCCGAGCAATGAGCCAGAATCCGTCGATTCCGACGTGCCGACGCTGGTGACCTCGTCAGCCGCCAGGTCGGCCGTGGCCTTGCCCACGAGCGCGAGCGCCACGAACAAGGCCACGACTATCAGCAGGCCGATGATCACGCCGGAGCGTGAGAGCCTCATGAGGGTCTACTCAGCCGACTTCTTCTTGAGCGAGGCGAGCGAGAAGGAGCCCCACGCGGTACCGGAGCCACCGAGCAGCATCAGCACAGCGCCCCACAGCATGGCCTGCGAGCTCTGCGATCCTCCGCCGCCGGCTGGCACGGTGACCGCACCCGTCGCGGCATCAGGCACGACACCCGCCGGAAGCGGAGTCTCGGAAGCTCCGACTCCCTGCTCGGCCACCGAGACCGGTGACGGCATCTCGGTCACTACTGCCTCAGTCGGAGTCACCGAGGCACTCGGTGCCACATTGACCGGCGGCGGGGTCACCTCAGATGTCGTGGTCGCCGTGGGTGTCGCCGTCGGTGTCACGGACTGCGTCGGCGTACCCGTGGAGGTCGGAGTTTCCGTGGGAGTGCCCGTCGGAGTTTCCGTGGGAGTGCCCGTCGGAGTGCCCGTCGGAGTGCCCGTCGGAGTCACGGTCGAGGTGGGTGTGGGCGTCGGAACGACGATGACGCACCCGGCTGCCCAGATCGCCTGGCCGGCGGCAGACCAGTTGTAACCGGGGAACGCGTGATTCGTCGCAGGATTCGTGAACGGAGGGATGATGTCACCCCAATTCTGCACCACTGCGGCGAAGACCTCGCCGGTGTGACCGGCATGACCGCTGAGGTATTGATTGCCGTTGTCGTCAACGCTGCTCACGTCGATGTCGTTCAGGGTGTAGGGATTCGTCCGCGATGAGGTCGAGTGACAGATGTTGACCTTGGCCGCCGTGCGGTTGTTGACGGCCGCTGAGGCTACCGTGATGCCGCCGAGAGCCAGAACCGGGATCGAGACCACGAGCACGCCGATGGCAGTCTTGTGCGCAGTCGAGCGAGTGGATGTTGCCTTCGTCGAATTCGCGTTCACGATAAGTCCTTCCCCCAGGCATCGCTTGAGTGCGAGCAGTTTCACGCTAATCCGATTCAGCGCTCATGTATGCGCCGAAAGTCCCGCGCACGAGGTGACCATGGGGATTCCCTCACGAATACAGCGAGCACTTGACCGATTTCTGACCGTTCACTCGTGGTCATTTCCACTCTCGCACGCACTCTCACTGCACATCGCGCTGTCGAATGCGGATACGTTCACGCGCATGACTGTGCTGACAACGCGAATTCGAGTACGCACAATCGCGTTAGCTCTCGCACTCATATCAGGCCTCCTCATCGGAACGACACCGGCGATAGCCGATCCATTGGTGGGTTCGAATCCTCTGCTCACCGGTGGCCTGGTTCCTGAAGGGCTCGGCGATGCAGACGCGGCCACCTATCTCGGGCTCTTCGGATCACAGGGCGATGCCGCACCGACTGGCGTGGTCGTATCCGATAGCGGTTTCCGACCTTTCCCCAATGGCTTCACCTTCGTGAACTATGGAGATGACCAGCAGGGAAATCAGTACCTCTTCGGACAGCCAGTGCCCTTGGCTCCGGGCCAGCGAGCCGTGCCCAGCGTCGGACTCGACGCCGCCTCGATGCGAACGGTGTTCGGCGATGGAGTGTGCACCTCTCTCACGCCCAGTCACTCGTCAGGCACCTGCGAGCTCTCGGAGTCGGCCAAGGTCGTGATGGCACTTGCCGACACCTGGGCAGCCAGCGGTCACTGCTTCGGGCTGGCAACCGTCGCTTCCGGCCTGTTCACCGGACGCATCGCGCCGACAAGCCTCCGCGCCGGCATGATCAACACGCTGACCACGCTGAACCCCGATGCGCAGCGCACCATCATGCGCGCCTTCATCGCGCAGTACTTCTCCGCACGGGGCATCCGCCCTGCCTCCATGTCGGATGCCATCAGCCGTCTGCGTGCAGGCATCGTGCCGCGAGCACTTCCTTTCACCCTGCTTCTCTACGGTGGCCCCGGCGGCCATGCACTCACTCCCTTCGCCATTCTCGACAGGGGAAACGGGCTCTTCGATATCGCGGTGTACGACCCGAATATTCCGAATCAGATGCGCGCCGTGCATGTCGACACCAACGCCAACTCCTGGGCGTACGACGGTTCCACGGTGGCCGGCAGTCAGATGCGGACTTGGTCGAGCACCGATGCTACGGCACCTGCCACGATGCTTCTCGGAGTTGTCGACACCGCACTGGCGAAGCAGGACTGCCCCTTCTGCCGGGCGAGCAGCAACCGAACTCTCGTATCCTTCTCCCCCGTAGTCGCCGCCAATAGAGCCGTATACGACGACATCACCGTGCTGGATGCGAACGGCGCACCACTGGATCCGTCTCTCTACCAGCTGATTCCGTCGACGAATGACGTGAACTCCAGTTACGCGAATGGGCCCGTGCTCATGGTGAATTCGAAGATTGGCTTCACGATCGGTCTCAATGGCCAGTCAGTGCGTGCCAATGAGCCCTTCACGGTCACCGTCGTGCGTAGCGGAGACACCCGAAGCGTGAGCATGCAGGATCTGAACCCCAAGCTCACCGGGCTAGTCGCCATTGCGCCGGTGGGCGGTGCCCTGGTGTTTCGAGGCGCCTCGCTCCAGCGCATCGAGGTCACCCAGACATATGAAGTGTCGGGAACCTCCTATCGTTTTGCCGGAATTCAGTCGACCAACTCCTCCGACGCAAGTCTGTCGATGCGCACGTACGGGACGAAGAAGCGCGTGATCTTCCGCGATACCCACAACCTGGACTCCACCTGGTCGTTGCGGTTACGCAGTTCCACCAAGAGCTCGACCTCGAGATTCCACACGCATGAGCTGAAGCTGCCTAAAGGTGATCAACTGGTGGTCGTGTACTCCACGTGGCGAGGGGCGGCCGGTGCTCCGGCACTCTGGCTCGATCACGGCTCCGATGGTCATCTCGATGCTGAGCTTCCACTCATCAAGGGCTGGTAACCGATGCTCCTCAGGGAGCGAAACTTCGGCCGTGCTCAGTGGCGAACCGCAGTCACGTCGTGGGAGTTGAACCTGTCGCGGCCCGGGCAACACGGGCACGGTGCGCGCGTGCCATGGCAGCAGCCTGACCTCGACCCTCGACACCGAGCGCGCGATAGATCGCCATGGTCTCCTGACGCACGGTCGACTCGCTGAAGCCGACAATGCGAGCGATCTGGGCGTTGGTGCGCCCCGCGCATATCTCGTCGAGCACGAGGCTCTGACGTTCGGTCAATTCCGAGATACCCGAGGCGCGTCGACGATCCTGGGTTCGTGCGGTGCCATTCGCCGTCATCGCTCGCTCGACTGTCGACCACCTCGTGCGGCTACTTCCCTGCGAGAGCTGGAGCTGGATGTACAGCGCGATAAGCGACAGAAGAGCCTCGACATCTGCCTCGAGTGGAGCGATGGTCGCCTTCTCGTCGAACAGCAGCTGAATCGCCCCGAGGTGCTTACCCCGCGACTCGATGGGCCAGATTGCTGTCGGACGAACATCGGCTCCGCTCGCCGCGAATTCGGGGAAGAGCTCCCGGATACCCGCCTCGCTGGAATGGAAGGTAGGTCGTCCGGATCGAATGGCCTCGGCCAGGGGCGACTCCTCGGCCACGGACTGCGCAGGGGAATTCTCCGGCAGTTCTGCTGAGGGGCCGTCAGCATTCACCACCCGAATGAGCCCACGTGCATCGATCGTGGCAATGACCACCTCGCTCGGTTGCGCATCTTCACCCATGCTCGACGACACGTACTGACAGACCGCCTGAGGATCGGGGAGGCCGCGAAGGAATTCGATGGCATCGAGAAGCGCTTCTGCACGCGGCTGCTCACGCAGGTCGCGCCAGTTCGAGCCTTCGAATGCACGTACAGGCGAGTCACCATCGTCGGCTGACGAGGTCGCGCGTAGTGCACTCATGAGTCCCCCTGCTTGACTGCACGACGTCTACATGACCATCGCGAGAATCACGGTAGCCCGTGCACGTTACGAACAGGTGTCGGGATGAGAATGCAAACGAAGTACTGATCTCAGCTGTCAGTGCGCTCGCGATAGCGGGCAATGAGCTCAGTTCCCGCGGCAGCGGGCTCGAAGAGCAGATCGTTCATCTGAGTGAGTACTTGTTCATGCACCATTTGCGCGTACAGATCGGTGAACACATGGGCTTCATCGGCGGCCCACCCCTCGAGTGCGGCATCGGCCACGGCACGCGGACTTGCCTTCGCAATGTCGTAGCCCGCGATGATGTCGGTGTTCGTGAACCCCGGATGCACATTCACGACCTTCACGCCCAGTGCCTTCATCTCCTCGCGCAGGCCCATGGCCATGTAGGTGGCCGCCGACTTGCTCGCGCTGTACATCGGGCCTCCTCGTGACATCGCCAGGGCCGCCGTCGATTGCACGAGAATGACGCCACCTCGCCTCTCGACGATGCCCGGCATCAGGCCGGCCATCAGGCGGCGAGGGCCGAACACGTGAACCTCGAAGAGCTCGCGCACATCAGCATCGTCGAGCGTGAGTACTGTGCCGCTCCCCCCGCGACCGGCATTCGAGATGAGGAGGTCGACATCGTCAACACGTGCGATCACCTCGTCAATCTGCGCACAGTCGGCCATATCAAGCCGAAGAGGCACGAGGCGCGAGCCGTAGGCCTCGATCGCGCCCACGAGAGTCTCCGGCTCACGTGCACAGGCGTAGACCTTGGCGGCGCCGGCATCCATCAGCGCATCGACGAAGCACGCACCGATGCCGCGGTTGGCGCCCGTGACGAGCCCGACCCTGCCCTCGAACTCGAACATGCCGACTCCCTCGCCCTGTGCGCATCGCACCCTAGTGGCGCGACTCCCTCAGTCGACCTCTCGACCCTTCCACGAGAGAGTGCCCCAACGGCGACGTATCAGCGATGCCGTGGTCATCGCCGCGAAGGCACCGATGGAGATCGGTTGTGCGAGCGAGTCGGGAATGATGCGCTCATCGGTGGCCGATGCCGTCAGCACCCTGCCCGCAGTTCCTGCGGCGTAGCCCAGTGCGCCCCAGCGTCGAGCAACGCGATCCCGTGAGCTCACGGCGATCATCGGCGGGATCACGTAGATCAGGGCCATCGCACTGATGCCGCCCACTGCGCCAGGGAGTGAGCCGAAGACCGACCAGAGAGATTTTGAGTAGCCCTCGTACACCTCGCGTGCACCGTCGTACATCCGACAGGAGGCAATCTCCCCGCCGATCACCGGAATGCCCGAGTAGCCCGCACGCTTCATCGAGCGCAGAACCTCGACATCCTCGACGACGAAGCCCCGGACAGGCTCGTGCCCGCCGGAGGTGCGATACGCCTGAGCATCCACCACCAGGAACTGGCCGATGGCAGCGCAGAAGGCGGCGGAGCGGGTGCGGGCAAGGCTCATCGGCAGGGTCGTGATCCACGACCAGTTCACCAGCGGCTGGGTGATGCGCTCGGCAACGGTCTGCGCCACCTGTCGCGGGTATGGCGACACCAGTTCGAGAGCAGACTCGCGCAGGAAGGTAACCGCGGAGTTCACCGCCCACGGCTCGAGCAGCACATCGGCATCAATGAAGACCAGGATCTCGCCAGTGGCGAGTTCGCTCAGTCGATGACAGGCCCAGGGCTTGCCCAGCCAGCCCGAGGGTGGCGGAGCATCGGGTTCCTCGACGATGCGAACACGCGGATCATCGCCGGCAATCCGGCGGACGACTTCGGCTGTCCCGTCGCACGAACCGTCGTCGAGCACGATGATCTCGAGATCGGGTGTCCCCTGCTGGAGCAGTGCCGACTCGATGACCGGACCGATGCGATGCGCTTCATTGCGCGCGGGAATGAGGATGCTGACCCGCTCTGACACCTGCGGCGCCGGAGCTGACCTCAGACGCGGAATCTGCCGGAGGTTGACGGCCGCGTGCGCGGCCAGCACGACAGCGGCCAGCGCGCCCCCTTGCGCGAAGGCCCGCGTCAGGTGCCGTCCTCCCCCGGGAACGGGAGATTACCCGCAGAAGGAGGCGCCGTCAGCGAAAGCAACGCCTACGACCCGAGAAGCCGCCCACCTCAGAGCGTGTTCACTCAGGGGCGCAGGATCCCTAGAGCCCCGGGCACTGCCTCGATGCGCACCGGCGGCGCTCCCACACGCTCCCCATCGGCATAGACCTCCGCCCCCGGAGAGGAGATCGTGATCTCGCGGGCCCGATAGGTGCGCACGAGCGGGTGCTCGACATGCCGCCCGCTGAAGATGCGGGGAAAGACGCGCAGAACGGTGCGACGTGGCGCGGAGTCGATCCAGGTGACATCCAGCAAGCCGTCGGTCATGTCGGCCGACGGGCAGATGCGCATCCCTCCCCCGTAGCTCTCGCCATTTCCCACGGCGATCAGGAGTGCTCGCCCTGAGCGCATGACGCCATCGATGGTCACCTCGTAGTCATGCATGCGAAATGAGCCGAGCTCTGCGAGAAGTGCCGCAATGTAACGCGGGGTTCCCGGCAGTCGCGTCATGCGATCGGCACGCTCATTCACCGCCGAGTCGAAACCAGCGGAGATCACGCCCAGCGACCACACCTGTCGATCACCGTGGGTGATGCGCGAGAGGTCGACGCGGGTTACGCCGCCCTCGCGGATCAACGCGGCGAGGCGTGTCACCCAGGGCACGGTCGCTTTCGAGGAAATCCCCAGGGATCGCGCAATGTCATTGCCGGTGCCGGCTGGAATCACCGCCATCGTGACTGCGTGCCTCACCGCCGCTTGCAGCACCTGGTGGACAGTGCCGTCACCACCGCAGGCGATCACGACATCGGGGTTCTTCGCGCATTCCTCGTCGATAACCCGACGCATGTCGGGCAACGAGCCCGGCAGCACCAGCCGAGTCTCGATACCGAGATCGCTCAGCATTCGCGACGAGTCGAGTGCCCGCCGCCGGGCATGCCCGCCGCCCGCATGGGGATTCGCGATGACAACAGCTGATGGCACGGACCACGCCATCGAATCCGAACGCTGCATCACGTCTCCCTCGTGCCGATGACGAGTGGGGATTATGCCAGCGGTCAACTCGCGCAGGTCGAATGTCGCGACTGGCGCACCTTCGAACCACACAGCCGTTCAGCGGCTGGGTCGGGCGATTATGACCGTCACCCACCTTGACGAATCAGTCGATCTGCTCGGCCTTCAGCGGATGGGTGCGAGAAGTCCGGCCCACCGCGGCCGAAGTCTCATGAAGACCAGACCGATCACGATCACCACTGCTCCCGCTGCCAGGAAGTAGCCGCCGTAGCCGAGATCGCTCACGAACCGGGCGAATTGACCGCCCACCGCTCCGCCGAGCGCAGCCGCCAGGTAACACAGGCCCAGAAGCTGACCGGTGAACCCGGGCGGAGCGAGCTCGGTCGTCGCCGAGAGCGCGACCGGTGGAGCGAGAGCCCGGCGAAAACTCCTTTTTCTATGACCTTCGCTGGAAGAGGCAACAACGAGCGGACATTACGAACAACCCTCGCTATACCCATGTCCCCGATTGGTTGAAGGAGTCGAAGTATGCGCGCAAGGAGTGGGACAAGCTCGTGGGCAGCTATGCAGACACCGGCGTAGGTGGCAAGCCTCGCAATATCCTCGCGCCACCCGATCAGTGGTAGTCATGCCCGAGCTCAGCCCCTCCGGCACAAAGCCCACGCGGGGCACAAGCCGGGGTACTACACCGGCTGAAGCCCCTCATCAATGATCCGCTGCAGCTCTGCCTCGTCGATGCTGCGACCGGTGTAGGTCGCGGCGGTCTTCAGCACCTTGGCCTTCGCCGCCTCGATCTTGTCGGCAGGCTTCGCGAGGGCTGAGGTCCAGTCGCGGTAGAGCTCCCATGCGAGCTCCCGCTGGCGCAGGGCTGCATTCACGCTGGTCATCTGCGCATCGGTGGCACTCAGTCGCCAGGTCTCGAGGATGGCCTGCGGCAGCACATCGCGGTAATCGTGACCGCCCTCGGCGAAGATGCCGGGCGTGGGCACGAGAGCGTTCTGCATATCGAAGAACGTGGTCAGGCAGGTCATGCCCGGCAGCCAACGGGTGCCGTGCGGAGCACCCTGCGGGCGCTTGTCATCGGGGCCTAGCCAATCGGGCTTTCGCCATGCCACCTGGGCACCGAACTTCGGAATCGGATCATCGCCGTTCATCAGCAGGACGTATTTCGCCTGCTCGCGCTGCTCCTGGGGCAGAGCGCGCCAGTCGTCGAGATTGCGCGGGAGATACGCGGCGCCGGGGCCGACTTCGGGTGCCACTGCGACGGTGCGCGTTCCCCAGATCTGCCGGCGCCATTCGGTTGCCGCCGGAGTACCGATCCACAGAGCAGCATCGACGCCGGTGCCCTCGAGCCCGAACATCCCGGTGCCGCGGAACATCTCCTGACTCACCTGGGAACCGAGGCTCTCGCCGAAGAGGAAGATCTTCGGGCGCTTGTTCGCGGGCATCGCCAGAAGTCGTTCAGCGATGCCGCGCATCACCATCTCTGTCTGAGCGGTGCCCGTGGGCACGCGAGTCAGCGACAGGGCGGAGGGCAGTACCGAGTACTGAATGGCCGCGGATGCGCAGTCGCCGAGCATCAGGTATTCGAAGGTCTCGCATGCCACGTAATTGACGTAACCCGAGCCTGTCGGGCTGAAGAGCGCGAAGGCCTTGCGCTCCAGAGCCTTGGTGCGGTCGATTTCCGAAAGAAGCAGGCGAGCCCGTTCCTCGTCGCTGTCGGTCATGTCGAGCGACGCGTAGACACGAATGGGCTGCATCGCCTTCTCGACGCCCATGACCGACGCGATGGTGGCCGGTGGCAGGGTCATCCCGAGCCAGCGGGCGCCCTCGCGAGTGACCTTCGACCATGCGATGCCCGACGCGGGGCTGCCGGTGATCTCAGGGGCCTGCGGCGGCGTGCTCATTCCCGGCTCGACGGCTCCGCCCCCCTTGCTCAGAAGCGCTGACACCTTGGCCACGCCGAACCAGACTGTTCCGACGGTCAGCGCTGCCGAGGTCACGCGACCGAGCATGCGGTGATCCTGCGGCTCTCCGCCAATGACGACCGTGGCCACCTTCGCCACTGCATCAGTCAATGCCGACTCCGCATGGGCCAGGCCATACGTGGCCGCCGCGACTCCAAGACCGATGACGGCGGATTGCGCAGGTGACACCTCACGCGCGGTGTCCTCCTGGAAGTACTTGCCGTGGGATTCGAAGGAACCGGGGGTCGCGGTCTCGACGACCGAGCCGTAGCGCTGCTGCCAGGGCTTGAGGCTGAGGTACGAGCCCACGCCGACAGCGACTGCTGCCGCGAGAGCCGCCTTGCGACTGAGACCCTGAGTACGACCATTCGCGACGGTCGTCACGACACTTGCCGCCGCGATCGCTGCGGTGGTCTGACCGATGAGGCGCCCGACTGCTCGCTTCGAACCCTCGTGCTCCTGCCACGGCAACGCCAGTGCGACTCCAGCACTCGCTGCGCCTGCGACTCCTGCCACAACAAGACGCGCAGCGGGGCTGGCCTCTTCCGTGCGGCTCACGCGCGAGGCAATAGCCCCGAGAATCGAGTCACCGGCAGAGAACACTCCGTACGCACCGGCAGACGTGACTCCCGTGATGATCGCCTGATCGCGCGATGCACGAGTCAGCAGATTCGGCTGGTAGGAGCGCGCGACGGCGAAGGCCGCGCCAATGAGCCCTGTGCCGGCTGAATGATCCATGGTGCTGCTCCTCCCGAGAACCTCTGCTCCCCCGGGGAGCACTGAATCCTGTCATGACCCGAGTCGGGTCGTCATCGGATGCCC
>JBEGLG010000212.1:0-8405 GCA_041183645.1 Actinomycetota bacterium
CCGACAAGGTCGACACCGAGATCCCCGCACCCGTCGCCGGCACGCTGATCGAGATCACCGCAGGCGACGACGCCACCGTCGAGGTCGGCGGCCAGCTCGGCCTCATCGCCACCGGCGCGACAGCACCCGCCGCGACTCCGGCACCTGCTCCTGCAGCACCCGCTCCTGCTGCGCCGGCGCCCGCCGCACCTGCAGCACCGGCTCCCGCACCGGCAGCCCCCGCACCTGCGGCTCCTGCCGCAGCCGCGTTCGACAACTCCGATTCCTACGTCACTCCGCTCGTGCGCCGCCTCGCCGCGCAGAACGGTGTCGACCTCTCGACCATCACCGGCTCCGGTGTCGGCGGCCGCATCCGCAAGCAGGATGTCCTGGCAGCGGCAGCACCGAAGGCCGCTGTGCCCGCCGCACCTGCAGCATCGGCCCCTTCGGCACCCGCCTCCCTGCCGGTCTCGCCCCTGCGCGGTCGCACCGAGAAGATGCCGCGCCTGCGCAAGGTCATCGCCGAGCGCATGGTCGAGTCCCTGCAGGTATCCGCGCAGCTCACCACGGTCATCGAGGTTGATGTCACCCGCATCAACACCCTGCGCGGCAAGGTCAAGCGCGACTTCGAGGCACGCGAGGGCGTCAAGCTCTCCTTCCTCCCGTTCTTCTGCAAGGCAGCGGTCGAGGCGCTCAAGCAGTTCCCGCAGGTGAACGCCTCCGTCGACATGGCCGAGGGCACGATCACCTACCACGATGCCGAGAACCTCGGCATTGCCGTCGACACCGATCGCGGCCTGCTCGTCCCGGTAATCCGCAACGCGGGCGACCTGAACATCGCCGGCATCGCGCGTCACATCGCCGATGTCGCCGAGCGCACGCGCACGAACAAGGTCTCGCCCGATGAACTGAGTGGTGGCACCTTCACGGTGACCAACACCGGCAGCCGCGGTGCTCTCTTCGACACTCCGATCATCAATCAGCCGCAGGTGGCCATCCTGGGCACGGGTGCGGTCGTCAAGAAGCCGGTCGTCGTCACCGACGACACCGGCGCCGACGTCATCGCCATTCGCTCGATGGTCTACCTCGCGCTGTCGTATGACCATCGCATCGTCGATGGCGCCGATGCGGCTCGCTTCCTCGGTGCCATGAAGGTGCGCCTCGAAGAGGCCGCCTTCGAGGCCGAGCTCGGCCTGTAGTGCGACATCAGCCGTCCTGCGAGAGGCTGAGGCCATGAGAATTGCAGTTACCGGAGCATCAGGCCTGATCGGCTCAGCACTCGTCCCGCATCTGCGTGCCGCGGGCCACGAGGTCCAGCGCGTCGTGCGGCGCACGTCGGCCGCACCCGATGAGATCACCTGGGATCCCGCGAAGGGCACGATCGATCTCGCCGCACTCAATGGCGTCGACGGCGTGGTGCACCTGGCCGGCGCCGGCGTCGGAGATCACCGCTGGAGCGATGACTACAAGCGCGAGATCCTCGACAGCCGCGTCGACAGCACGACCACCATCGTGCGCGCCATGCAGCAGGTCGAGCATCGCCCCCGCGTCCTCGTCTCCGCCTCCGCTATCGGCTGGTACGGCGACACCGGCGACCGCATCGTCGACGAGACCGCACCGGCCGGCACCGGCTTCCTCGCCGATGTCGTGCGGGCCTGGGAGGGCGCCTCGCAGGTCGCCGTCGAGTCCGGCATCCGCGTCGTCAACCCGCGCACCGGGCTCGTCGTCGCGAAGTCCGGCGGTGCCTGGGCGCGCATGTTCCCGCTGTTCAAGCTCGGCCTGGGCGGCAAGCTCGGCAATGGCAAGCAGTACTGGTCGTGGATCTCGCTGCGCGACGAAGTCTGCGCACTGCAGTTCCTGCTCGAGCAGGATCACCTCAGCGGTGCGGTGAACCTGACCGCGCCGAATCCGGTCACCAACGCTGAGGTCACGAAGGTCATGGGCAAGGTCCTCGGACGCCCCACCTTGCTCCCGGCACCGGCGTTCGCACTCAAGACCGCACTCGGCGAGTTCTCCACTGAGGTTCTCGGCAGCGCCCGCGTCGTTCCCGCCGTTCTCGAGCATGCGCAGTTCCGCTTCCAGGACACCACCATCGAGAGCGCGATTCGCACCGCCCTCGATAGCGAGTAGCCGTGGCCGAGTCGCACGACGTCGTCATCATCGGAGCAGGACTCGCCGGCCTCGCGGCCGCGCGTCAGCTCTCGATTCATGGCATCGATGTCGTGGTCATCGACTCCTCCGATGCCGTCGGCGGTCGCGTGCGCAGTGATGTCGTCGACGACTTCATCCTCGACCGCGGATTCCAGCTCTACAACCCGTCGTACCCCGAGGCCGCACGTGTCCTGGACCACCAGGCCCTGCACCTGCAGGCACTGGTGCCCGGCGTCGTCGTCAGCACGGGCAAGCACCGCATCCATCTCGGCGATCCGCGCCGCAAGCCGGGCTGGGCGCTGCAGGGCGTATCCCCCCGGAGCGGATCAGCGCTGTCGAAGATGCGCTTCGCGAAGTACGCGTGGAAGCAGTCACGCCGCCCGGTCGCCGACATCGAGCGCGAGGCCGATCGTGACTCGTTCAGTGCCCTCCGCGCCGCCGGCATCGACCCGACTTTCATCGAGAGCGTGCTGCGGCCCTTCCTCACCGGGGTATTCCTCGAGTCCGAGCTAAGCACCTCGCAGCGCTTCCTCGATCTCGTGCTGCGCTCGTTCATTCGCGGGGTGCCCAGCGTGCCGGCTGCAGGCATGCAGGCCATTCCCGTGCAGCTCGCGAACTCCCTGCCTGCGGGCAGCGTCCGACTGAGCATGAGGGCCACCCAGGTCACCGGCACCCGCGTGCGCACCGACGGCGATGACTTCGAGTCGCGTGCGGTCATCGTGGCCACAGATCCGGTTTCCGCCGCCACCTTGATTCCCGGCCTCACCATTCCCGCCGGAAATGCGGTCACGACCTGGTACCACTCAACTCGAGCCACGCTCACCGATGGCGATGGCGTTCTCGTGGTCGACGGCGAGCGACGCGGGCCCGTCATCAACTCAGTCGCGATCTCGAATGCCGCACCCGATTACGCACCCGCGGGTCGCACCCTCGTCTCGACCTCGACCCTCGGCACCGATACCTCCCCGCGAGCCGAGACTGCCGTGCGCGAGCACCTTGCGCTCCTGCACGGCACCGGCACTCGCGACTGGGACCTCATCGGGGTCTACGCGATCCCCTACGCGCTCCCCGCCATGCTGCCGCCGCTGCAGACTCGCCAGCCGGTCTCCCTCGGCGATGGACTCTTCGTCGCCGGCGACCATCGCGATACCGCGTCCATCCAAGGGGCGATGGTGAGCGGACGTCGCAGCGCCGATGCCGTGCTTGCCTCGCTCGGCGTCACGTCGATCACCGGTGCTGCATGAGCACCACGACGTCACTCGTGATTCGCGAGATCGGATTCGGCGACAGCGCGGTCGAGTACCAGGCCGGCTGGGATCTCCAGCGCGAGGTTCACGCACAGGTGGTTGCCGGGGAACTTCCCGACACGGTTCTGTTGCTCGAGCATCAGCCTGTCTATACCGCAGGTCGGCGCACCGAGGATTTCGAGCGGCCCCTCGACGGCACACCTGTCGTCGATGTCGACCGCGGCGGCAAGATCACGTGGCATGGGCTCGGCCAACTCGTCGGATACCCGATCGTGCGACTTCCCGATCCCATCGATGTGATCGCGCACGTGCGCCGCATCGAGGCGATGCTGATCGAGGTGTGCGCGGAGTTCGGGGTCACCACCTCGCAGGTCAAGGGCCGCAGCGGAGTGTGGGTCACGGCCGATCACCGAGGCCCCGATCGCAAGATCGCTGCCATTGGCATTCGCGTCACGCAGGGGGTCACGATGCACGGCTTCGCCCTGAACTGCGACAACGACCTTGCCTGGTTCGACCGCATCGTGCCGTGCGGCATTCGCGATGCCGAGGTCACGACCTTGTCGCAGGAAGCCGGTCGCACCATCACGGTTGCCGAGGTGCTTCCCGTCGTCAGCGCCCGACTCCCCCTCGTGCTGACCGCGTAGACTGGGCACGTGACCACCACTGATCCGGCTTACGGCGGCACCACCACCGATGGTCGCAAGCTGCTGCGCATCGAGGCCCGCAATGCCGAGACCCCGATCGAGCGCAAGCCCGAGTGGATCCGCACCAAGCTGCGCACAGGCCCCGAGTACTCCCAGATTCGCGAGCTGGTCAATCGCGAAGGGCTTCATACGGTCTGCCAGGAAGCCGGCTGCCCGAATATCTACGAATGCTGGGAGGACCGCGAGGCTACCTTCCTCATCGGAGGCGAGCAGTGCACGCGCCGCTGCGACTTCTGCCAGATCGACACTGGAAAGCCGGCACCGCTCGATACCGATGAGCCGCGTCGCGTCGCGGAGTCAGTGCAGACCATGCAATTGCGCTACGCCACCATCACCGGTGTCGCACGCGATGACCTTCCTGATCAGGGTGCCTGGCTCTACGCCGAGACCATCCGGCTGATCAACGAGCTCAACCCCGGCACCAACGTCGAAGTGCTCATCCCCGACTTCTCCGCCGACCCTGATCTCCTGCAGCAGGTCTTCGACGCCCAGCCGGCTGTCCTCGCGCACAATCTCGAGACAGTGCCGCGGATCTTCAAGCGCATTCGCCCGGCCTTCACCTACGAGCGCAGCCTCGACGTCATCACGCAGGCCAAGAGCAAGGGCCAGATCACCAAGAGCAATCTGATCCTCGGCATGGGCGAGGAGATCCCCGAGGTCGTGCAGGCCCTGCGCGATCTGCACGAGGCCGGCTGCGACCTCATCACGATCACCCAGTACCTGCGCCCGAGCTCGCGACATCATCCCGTCGAGCGCTGGGTCCGCCCCGAGGAGTTCGTCGAGCTTGCCGACGTGGCCACGGAGATCGGCTTCGCCGGGGTCATGAGCGGCCCGCTCGTGCGCAGCAGCTATCGCGCAGGGCGCCTCTACACGCAGGCCCGCGAAGCACGCGAGCGCGGCGAGCAGGCCTCGATCACGGTCACCGGCACCTCCGCATGAGCCCGGTCGTTCTCGCCACGCATATCTGGCCGAGCACGTCCGAGTTGCCCATTCCTGTCGAGTACCTCGACCTCGATTTCCAGGGTGCGATCGGCGATCGGCGATCGTCATTACGGCGCGACGATGGCGGCGGGCGTTCGACAGAAGAAGCTCTTCACCCGTGGTACCGAGATCGCGAACCTGCGACAGCTGTCGATCGTCGATCGCGCCGAGCTCGATCGGGCAGCGGCCGCTCTGGGAATCGACAGCATCGACCCCGGCGTGATCGCCGACAACATCTACACCGAGGGCATCGATGACCTCACGTCACTTCCGCCGATGACTCGACTCGAGTTCAGCAGCGGCGCCATGCTCCTGCTCGGCGGCGAGAACTTCCCCTGCACGATCGCGGGGGCCATGGTCCACCGCGCACATGGTGCGCGCACGGAGTCCTTCCCGAAGGCCGCCATGGGCCTGCGCGGGGTCACCGGCTGGGTCGAGCGCCCGGCACCGATTCGCCCTGGCGACCGCATCACCGTGCACCGCGGGGCCTAGGCTTACGCCCATGTTCCGACGCATTGGCTCGACCCTGTCCTCCCTGGCCAAGAACTGGGGAATGACCCAGAAGGCCTTCCCGGCCCTCCCCTTCGAGGTGGCCGGATTCTTCATCCTCGGCGCCGTCGTGGTGGGCCTGCCGCTGTATCTGCTGCTCGGCCCGGTCACCGGCATCATCGCCGCGATCCCGGCCGGCCTGCTCGCGGGCACGTTCTGGTTCAGCCGTCGGGCCATGAAGGCTGCGTACAAGCAGATCGAGGGTCAGCCCGGCGCTGCGGGTGCCGTAGTCGGCTCGCTCCGCGGTGGCTGGATCGTCACCCCCGGTGTCGCCGTCACCAAGCAGCAGGACCTCATCACCCGCGTGGTCGGCAAGCCCGGTGTGATCCTCATCGGCGAGGGCTCCCCCTCACGTGTCGAGAGCCTGCTGGCCACCGAGCGCAAGAAGACCGCGCGCTGGCTGCCCGAGACTCCCATCTACGACATGCAGGTGGGCACGGAGGCCGGTCAGATTCCGCTGATGAAGCTTCAGCGCGAGCTCAACAAGCTGCCCCGAAACCTTCGCGGTGGTGAGATCACCGAGGTGCGCAAGCGCCTCGATGCACTGGGTGGTGCGGCCGGTGCGCTGCCCATTCCCAAGGGCCCAATGCCGAGTAGTGCGAGGTCGGTTCGCCGACCCCGCTAGCGAGTGCGGAAGACTCTCGAGCCGACGATGCGGTCGTGCAGGCCGCGACCCTCGTTGTCGTACACCACGGCGGGCACGACAAGGCAGATCAGCAGCGTGCGCAGGGCCACTCTCCAGAGCGAGAGTCGACCGCCGTTGACCGTGAGCACGCAGATGCCCAGGATCCGCTGGCCGAAGGATGCCGCGGTGAGCCAGGTCAGGACGATGACCTCGAGGGCGAAGATCGACAGGATGCCGAAGCCCGACTCCGGTGAGCCGTAGGTCACGCCCCGGAAGACCACGAGGGAGAGCAGGGTGCTCGCCGCCCAGTCGAGGGCGATGGCCCCCACGCGGCGGCCCAGGCCAGCAGGGATTCCTGGGACATCTGAGGTTCCTGGGACTCCTGAATTCGCCTGTGACGTCACCCCTGAACGCTAGCGCGAGCCCGTTAACACGGCCGAAACATACGAGATACGGCGGCGATATTCACTCCCTTTAGGGTTAAGCACGTTCCGGTAGCAGCCGCTACCACGCGAGGCGAAGTACCCCGATCGGGTACACGAGGCGGCACCCCACAGGGTGCAGGAGGAAATATGTTCAAGAACGCACACGAGGTCTTCGAGTTCATCAAGAAGGAGAACATCGAGTTCGTCGATGTTCGCTTCATCGACCTGCCCGGCGTCATGCAGCACTTCAACATGCCGGCATACGCTTTCGACGAGGCAGTCTTCAGCGATGGCCTGATGTTCGACGGCTCGTCCATCCGTGGCTTCCAGGCCATCAACGAGTCCGACATGAAGCTCATTCCGGATCCCGCATCGGCATTCGTCGATCCCTTCCGAACCGCCAAGACCCTGGTCATCAACTTCTCGATCGTGGACCCCTACACGGGCGAGCCCTACAGCCGCGACCCGCGTTCGGTGGCCGCGAAGGCCGAGGCCTACCTCGCCTCCACCGGCATCGCCGACACCGTGTTCTTCGGCCCCGAGGCCGAGTTCTACGTCTTCGACGACGTGCGCTTCGACTCCAACCAGCACGAGAGCTACTACCACATCGATTCCATCGAGGGTAAGTGGAACTCCGGCCGCAAGGAGGAGGGTGGCAACCTCGGTTACAAGACCCCCTACAAGGGCGGCTACTTCCCGGTTCCCCCGGTCGATCACTTCGCCGACATCCGCGACGAGATGGTCAACGCGCTCAGCGCAGTCGGCCTGCATGTCGAGCGCTCGCACCATGAGGTCGGCACCGCCGGCCAGGGCGAGATCAACTACCGCTTCAACACGCTGACCCGTGCAGCCGACGAAGTGATGCTGTTCAAGTACATCATCAAGAACGTCGCCTGGCAGAACAACAAGTCGGCCACCTTCATGCCGAAGCCGCTCTTCGGCGACAACGGCTCGGGCATGCACTGCCACCAGTCGCTGTGGAAGAACGGCGAGCCGCTGTTCTACGACGAGCTCGGCTACGGCGGTCTCTCCGACATCGCCCGTTGGTACATCGGCGGCCTGCTGCACCACGCACCGTCGCTGCTGGCCTTCACCAACCCGACCGTCAACTCGTACCACCGCCTCGTGCCGGGCTACGAGGCACCGGTCAACCTGGTGTACTCGGCCCGTAACCGCTCGGCATGCATCCGCATCCCGGTCACCGGCACCTCGCCGAAGGCCAAGCGCATCGAGTTCCGCGTTCCCGATCCGTCCTGCAACCCGTACCTCGCCATGGCAGCCATGCTCATGGCCGGCATCGACGGCATCAAGAACAAGATCGAGCCGATCGCCCCGGTCGACAAGGATCTCTACGAGCTCCCGCCGGACGAAATGGCCAACATCCCGCAGGGTCCCGGCTCGCTCTCCGAGGTGCTCGACGCCCTCGAGGCCGACAACGAGTACCTGCAGGCGGGCGGCGTGTTCCCGGCCGATCTCATCGAGACCTGGATCGAGTACAAGCGCACGAACGAGGTCGATGCGATTCGCCTGCGTCCGCATCCCCACGAGTTCGAGCTGTACTACGACATCTAAAACAAGCTCCCTCCGCGTCGATTCGCCTCGCGCGCACGGGAATATGCAGGGCGGGCCACTTCGGTGGTCCGCCCTGTTCTCTATGACTCGTCATCGACTCCATAGAAGACACGATCCACGACGCCGCGCGCACGACGCGTTATTCGCCGGTAATCGTCAATAAGCCGACCGG
>JBEGLG010000213.1:0-33378 GCA_041183645.1 Actinomycetota bacterium
GTCGAGCGACTCGTCGGCCTCGGCTACGAGCGTGTCGACCTCGTCGAGCGTCGCGGGCAGGTTGCCGCACGCGGAGGCATCCTCGACGTCTTCCCGCCGACTAACGAGCACCCGTTGCGCATCGAGTTCTGGGGCGACACCGTCGAGGAGATCCGCAGTTTCGCGGTCGCCGATCAGCGCTCACTCGAGAGCATCGACGAAGGGCTGTGGGCGCCGGCCGTGCGCGAACTGCTACTGACAGATTCGGTCAGGGCCCGTGCGGCTCAGCTCGCCGCCATTCCCCAGCTCACCGAGATGTGCGACAAGCTTGCGAATGGCATCAGTGTCGAGGGCATGGAGTCGCTGTCGCCGGTGCTGGCCGATGGCATGACCTCGCTGCTCGAACTTCTCGCTCCCGGCACGCAGGTCGTGTCGATGCAGCCTGAGCGCATCGATGCCCGTGCCCATGATCTCGTGCGCACGGCCGAGGAGTTTCTGGCTGCCTCCTGGCATAACGCAGCCGCTGGCAATGAGACGCCCATCGATCTCGCCGGACTGAACTACCTGTCGCTCGACGACCTTCAGATCGCGGCGATCCAGCGATCGATGCGCTGGTGGGATCTCAGTGCGCTACCGAGTGACGACGAGCTCGCCGAGGACACCGAGCTTCGTGTCACGGTCGATGCCCACGAGTGCAACGGCTACAAGGGTGACTACACAGCGATCGTCACTGACCTCCGCACCTGGCTTGCCGAGGGTCGTGTCGTGGGATTCGTGACCCAGGGACATGGATCCGCTGAGCGCATCGCCGAGACTCTCTCCGGCGAGAATGTGGCGGCCAGGCTCGTCGATGACCTGATCGACGCGCAGCCGGGGGTCGTGCACATCACGACCGGTCGACTCGACTCCGGCTTCATCTTCCCCGGGCTCGTGCTCATCACGGAGGCCGATGTCTCCGGACAGCGTTCGGCCACGCGCGACATGCGCCGGATGCCCTCACGTCGCCGCCGCACGATTGACCCGCTGTCGCTCAAGGCCGGTGACTTCGTCGTGCACGAGCAGCACGGCGTGGGCAAGTACGTCGAGATGGTGCAGCGCACCGTCGGTGACGCGACCCGCGAATACCTCGTTCTCGAGTACGCATCGAGCAAGCGCGGTCAACCGGCAGATCGCCTCTACGTGCCCACCGATCAACTCGATCTCGTCACGAAGTACGTCGGTGGCGAGGCGCCGGCGGTCCACCGCCTGGGCGGCGCTGATTGGCAGAAGGCCAAGGGCCGGGCCCGCAAGGCGGTCAAGCAGATCGCCGGCGAGCTCATCCGTCTCTACGCCGCGCGCCAGGCAGCCAAGGGTCACGCCTTCGGTGCCGATACGCCGTGGCAGCACGAACTCGAGGATGCCTTCGCCTATGTCGAGACTCCCGACCAGCTCGCCTGCATCGATGAGGTCAAGGCCGACATGGAGCGCACGGTTCCGATGGATCGCCTGATCTGCGGCGATGTCGGCTATGGCAAGACCGAGATCGCGGTGCGCGCGGCATTCAAGGCCGTGCAGGATGGCAAGCAGGTGGCTGTCCTGGTGCCCACGACCTTGCTCGTGCAGCAGCACTTCTCCACCTTCGCTGATCGGTACAGCGCTTTCCCGGTGAAGGTGGCCGCGCTCTCGCGCTTCAGTTCCGACAAGGAGGCCAAGGAGGTCCTGGCCGGAGTCGCCGACGGTTCAGTCGACGTCGTGATCGGCACGCATCGCCTGCTGACCCCCGATGTGCGCTTCAAGGACCTAGGCCTCGTGATTCTCGACGAAGAGCAGCGCTTCGGAGTCGAGCACAAGGAGTACCTGAAAGCCCTCCGCACCAACGTCGACGTGCTCGCGATGTCGGCCACGCCGATCCCGCGCACGCTCGAGATGGCGGTCACGGGCATTCGCGAGATGTCAGTGATCCAGACCCCGCCGGAAGAGCGGCATCCCGTGCTCACCTTCGTCGGCCCCTACGACGACAAGCAGATCTCCGCGGCCATGCGACGCGAGCTGATGCGCGACGGCCAGGTGTTCTTCGTGCACAACCGCGTCGAGTCCATCGACCGCGTGGCCTCACGACTTCGTGATCTCGTGCCGGAGGCCCGCATCGCAGTCGCGCACGGTCAGATGGGGGAGCACCAGCTCGAGCAGGTCATCGTCGACTTCTGGAACAAGGAGATCGACGTCCTGGTGTGCACGACCATCGTCGAGTCGGGCATCGACATCGCCAACGCGAACACGTTGATCGTCGATCGAGCTGACAACTTCGGACTCTCGCAGCTTCATCAGTTGCGTGGTCGTGTGGGGCGAGGCCGCGAGCGTGCCTACGCCTACTTCCTGTACTCGCCCGAGAAGCCGCTGACCGAGACAGCGCACGAGCGCCTCGCCACGATTGCTCAGCACACCGATCTCGGCTCCGGCATGCGCATCGCGATGAAGGATCTCGAGATTCGCGGTGCGGGCAATCTGCTCGGTGGCGAGCAGAGCGGTCACATCGCCGATGTCGGATTCGATCTCTACGTCCGCCTCGTCGGCGAGGCCCTCGCCGAGCACAAGGGCGATACCGAGGTCGTGTTGCCCGAGATCAAGGTCGAGCTCCCGATCGATGCGCACATTCCGCATGACTACGTGCCCCATGAGCGCCTGCGTCTCGAGGCCTACAAGCGCCTCGCCGATGCGCATACGACTGAGCAGGTCGACGAAGTCGCCGCCGAGCTCACCGACCGCTACGGCTCGCTCCCGACCCCGGTCGAGGCACTGCTGGCTGTCGCCAGGTTCCGGGTTCTCGCCCGATCAGTGGGCCTGGCCGAGGTCGTCGTGCAAGGACAGGGGGTGCGGCTTGCCCCGGTCGAACTGCCGGAGTCGGGCCAGATGCGCCTGACCCGGCTATACCCGCGCACGCTGGTCAAGCCGGCAACTCGTACCATCATCGTGCCGCGTCCGGTCACGGCCCTCATGGGCGGTGCTCCGGTGAGCGGCACGGAATTGCTCGACTGGGCCGCCGAACTCATCTCGGCGCTCTGGCCGTCCAAGTCCCCCGCACCCGAATCGGAGAAGAAGTCGTGAAGCGTCGCACCCGTGCAGTATCCGTAGCAGTCCTGGCCGCCAGCCTGGCCGCCTCCAGCATGCTGGTGAGCGCCTGCGGCTCGACTAATGCGAGCACTGCTGCCACGGTCGGCTCCGAGACCATCAGCGACAAGCAGCTCACCGACTGGGTGCAGGGCGTGCTGGTCGCCACGGGCAAGTCGCCCAATGCGGTCGACCAGACCGTGACCTCGAACTCTCTCAACCTGCTCATCTACCTGGATCTGCTCGATGCGGTGGCCGGTGCTGTCGGCGCCACCGCGAGCCAGGGCGAGATCGACGCTGCCGGGAAGAGCCTGATCCAGGCCGGTGCCACCGAGGAGCAGATCACGGCAAGCGCAGCGCAGAGCGGCATCGCGCCTGACGCGGTGCCCGCCTTCATTCGCGCCAATGTGCTCACGCCGAAGATCCAGGCAGTTCTTGCCCCCGGCGCCACCCCCGAGCAGCAGCAGACGGCTTTCCAGCAGGCCCTGGTGACCGCAGCCAATGAACTCGGTGTCACCGTCAACCCGCGCTACGGCAGCTGGTCGCCCGACTCGATCAAGCTGGGCGCACCGCCCAGCGATCTGTCCATCCCGCCGGCTGACTAGTCATGACCGCGCCTGAGGGCAGGACCGGAGCGCGACTGCTCGATCTCGTCGCGGTCATGGACACCCTTCGCTCACCGGGTGGCTGCCCGTGGGATGCGCGCCAGACTCATGAGTCGCTGGTCGAGTACCTGATCGAGGAGTCCTACGAGAGCGTCGAGGCCATCGAGGCCGGCGATCGTGCGGGCATGCGTGAAGAGCTGGGCGATCTCCTGCTCCAGGTGGTGTTCCACGCGCGCATCGCGCAGGACGACACGGTCGATCCCTGGGACATCGACGACGTGGCCGACGGCATCACGCGCAAGCTGATTGCCCGGCATCCGCATGTGTTCGACAGGGCGAGCGACGATGCGACTGCAGGCAAGAGCGCCGAGGAGGTCGAGGCCGACTGGCACGCACTCAAGGCCAAGGAGAAGGGCCGAGAGTCGGTCACCGATGGCATACCGGCGAACCTTCCTGCGCTGCTGCGCGCATCCAAGGTGCTCAGCCGCAGCACGCGCCTCGAGAACCCGGCACCCGAGCTCGCAGAGTCCGTTCGCGCGAGTGCTGCGCTCGACGGCCTCGATTCGAGTGACGCTCTCGGAGATCTCCTGCTGGCTCTCGTGGCAGCAGCGCGCGAGCAGGGGTGGGATGCCGAAGGCGCCTTGCGCGATGCCACGCGTCGTCGCATCGCGGAGATTCGCGCAGCCGAGGGCCTGGCATGAACGAGCCCACGCGTCAGTTCCATGCGATCGCCGATGCGGTGCTTGCCGAACTTCTTGCGGCGGACCCCGTTGCCGCCACCTGGCTGGGGGACCACTCGCACGACAGCGAACTTCCCGATCTCACTGATCAGGCGGTCAGCGCCCGCACGATTCGGCTGGAGGATCACCTCACGGCCCTCGATGCCGTCGACGATGTCGAACTCGATCTCGCCGACGTGGTCGACCTCGAGATCCTGCGCAGTGCGCTGACTAAGGCCGTCTTCGACGACACCGAGTTGCGCGAGCAGACCTGGAATCCGATGGCCTGGAATCCGGGCACCTCCCTTCACCTCCTCCTTTCGCGTGACTTCGCGCCGCTCGCCGATCGACTGATCAGTGCCCGCGGCCGACTTGGTGAGATTCCGCGCTTCCTTGCCGACGCGCGGCAGACCCTGCAGGAGATGCCGGCTGTTCATGTCGAGACGGCGCTCGCGCAGTTCGCCGGGGCACGGGCACTCATTCAGGGCCAGCTCGCCCCCCTGCTCGGCGAGCACGGCATGGGTGATGCCGGTGTCGCCGCCGCTACCGCGGCCCTCGACGACTTCACCGAGTGGCTCAGTGAGCAACTGCCCTTCTCGCGCAAGGACCCGCGACTGGGCGAGCGGCTCTACTCGGCCGTGCTCTGGCATCGGCTCGATGACGGCACGACGCCGGGATCCCTGCTCGAGGATGCGCACGCGAATCTCGATCTCGTGAGCGAGCAGATCCGCGAGGTGGCCTGCGAGTATCTCGGCGAGAGTGGCCGTGACGTAGTGGAACGTGCGCTCGCGCAGGTCGCCACCGACTTCCCGGTGACGAACGACACCGTGCTCGCACTCGTCGAGGCGGCGAACTCTCGCTCACGCGACTTCACCATTGCCCGCGACCTCGTCTCGGTTCCCGACATCGATGTGCGCGTCATCGAGATGCCCGAGATTCATCGCGGTGTGGCTGTCGCCTACTGCGATGCACCAGGCCCGCTCGAGACTGCGCCGGTACCGACCTTCGTCGCCGTGTCGCCGACTCCGGCCGACTGGTTGACAGAGCGAGTCGACTCCTTCTACCGCGAGTACAACGGCGTTCAGCTTCATGACCTCACGATTCATGAAGCATTCCCCGGTCACGTGCTGCAGCTCGCGCATGCGCGAGCGCTCAAGGCGGCATCGCCCGTGCGCAAATTCGGCATGAGCGGGGTGTTCGTCGAGGGGTGGGCGGTCTACGCCGAGCAGCTCATGATTGATCGCGGCTACACGCCGACCGATGATCCGCGTTCGGCCTTGGCCATCCGCCTGCAGCAGCTCAAGATGCAGCTGCGCATGACCATCAACGCGATCCTCGATGTCGGCGTGCATGCCGGTGACATGACCGAGGATGAAGGGCTGGCGCTGATGCGCGACCGCGGCTTCCAGGAGGAGGGCGAGGCAGTGGGCAAGTGGCGCCGTGCCTTGCTGACCTCAGGCCAGCTGCCCACCTATTTCGTGGGCTACAAGGCGGTCACCGAGATCGCGAGCGACCTCCGCGTGCTGCACTCCGATTGGAGTGATCGGCAGGTGCACGACCTCATGCTCAGCCAGGGGTCGCCGGCGCCGAGGCACCTGCGCACCCTGCTGGGCATCTGATCCTCGGAAGTCCTGCGATCTCAGCCCCCTCGTGGCTCCCCTAGGATTGCCTCATGGCTGCTATCGAATCCCTGATTGCCCGCGAAATCCTCGACTCCCGTGGCAACCCCACGGTTGAGGTGGAGATCCTCCTCGACGACGACACCGTCGCACGCGCTGCCGTGCCCTCGGGTGCCTCCACCGGCGCCTTCGAGGCCGCTGAGCGCCGTGATGGCGAGGCACGTTACGGCGGAAAGGGCGTCCTGCTGGCCGTCGCCGCTGTCGAAGAGGAGATTGCCCCCGAGATCATCGGCTACGACGCCGCTGATCAGCGCCTGGTCGACCAGGCGATGATCGATCTCGACGGCACCCCGAACAAGTCACGCCTCGGCGCGAACGCGATCCTCGGCGTCTCGCTTGCCGTCGCGAAGGCAGCGGCTCAGTCGGCCGGACTGCCGCTGTTCCGCTACATCGGCGGCCCGAACGCACACGTGCTGCCCGTGCCGATGATGAACATCCTCAATGGCGGTGCGCATGCCGATACCGGCGTCGACATCCAGGAGTTCATGATCGCCCCGATCGGCGCCCCGACCTTCCGCGAGGCACTGCGCCAGGGCACCGAGGTCTACCACGCGCTCAAGTCGGTGCTGAAGCAGAACGGCTACGCCACCGGCCTCGGCGACGAGGGCGGCTTCGCCCCTGACCTGCCGAATAACCGTGCGGCACTCGAGCTCATCGCGACCGCTGTCGCATCCGCCGGCCTGACCCTGGGCAAGGATGTCGCACTCGCACTCGACGTGGCCTCGACTGAGTTCTACAAGGACGGCGCTTACGCATTCGAGGGCGCTGCGCGCTCGGCCGAATGGATGACCGGCTACTACGAAGGCCTGATCAACGACTTCCCGCTCGTCTCGATCGAGGATCCGCTGGCCGAGGATGACTGGGCCGGTTACGCCCACATCACCCAGGCCATCGGCGATCGCGTGCAGCTGGTGGGCGACGACCTGTTCGTCACCAATCCCGAGCGCCTGCAGCGCGGCATCGACGCCGACGTCGCGAACGCCCTCCTGGTGAAGGTGAACCAGATCGGCTCGCTGACCGAGACCCTCGACGCTGTCTCGCTGGCCCAGCGCAATGGCTACCGCTGCATGATGAGCCACCGCTCGGGCGAGACTGAGGATGTCACCATCGCCGATCTCGCTGTCGCTACCGACTGCGGCCAGATCAAGACAGGCGCCCCGGCCCGTTCCGAGCGTGTCGCGAAGTACAACCAGCTGCTGCGCATCGAGGAAGAACTCGATGATGCAGGCCGTTACGCGGGTGCCCAGGCATTCCCGCGTTTCGCCGGCTGATCTTTCGCCCCAGTCGTGACACCATCGTCAGTATGAGCGCTTCCTCCGGTCTGCTCGACCCCCGACGCAAGGGGTCGATCACCGGGCGCGCGCTCGTACTGGCGGTGGTGCTCGTCATCCTGGCCGTCACCTTGGCCGTGCCGATCAAGTCGTGGTTCGCCCAGCGGGCCCAGATCTCCGGGCTCGAGGCTGACGTTGCGGCGGCCCAGGCACAGGTCGACTCCCTGAAGCTGCAGAAGGAGCGCTGGGCCGACCCCGCGTTCGTGGCCGCCGAGGCTCGGCGACGCCTGCACTTCGTCCTCCCGGGCGAGGTCGGCTACGTGACCCTCGGTGCCGATGGTCAGCCGCTTGACGGAAGCAACCTCGGAGTCACCCCGAATCCGAGCTGGTACACCTCGCTCTACGGCGCACTTCAGCAGGCTGACCGGGCTACCGGTGCCCAGTGACCCATCAGTGTCGCCGGGCCTGAGCGCTGACGACACCGCGCGCATCGAACTGCAGCTGGGCCGCGCACCGCGTGGCTCTGTCGACGTGGCGCATCGCTGCGAATGCGGATCCCCGACTGTCGTGAAGACTCTTCCCCGGCTTCCTGATGGCACGCCGTTCCCGACCACGTATTACATGACCTGCCCGCGGCTGACTTCGGCGATCGGCACGCTCGAGAGCAGCGGCATGATGCGCGAAATGGAGGCACGCCTGAGCACCGACGCGGAGCTCGCCTCTGCCTACCGTGCCGCGCACGAGTCCTATCTCGAGACTCGTTATGCGATGGGTGATGTCGAGGAGATCCACGGCATCAGTGCGGGCGGAATGCCCGATCGCGTGAAGTGCCTGCATGTGCTGGCCGCCCATGCGCTTGCGGCCGGCCCTGGGGTCAACCCGTTGGGCGACGAGGTGCTGGCGGCTCTCGAGCCGTGGTGGCGCACCTCGCCGTGCTCGCAGCTCGCATGACCCGCGTCGCCGCCATCGACTGCGGTACTAACGCCTTGCGGTTGCTCATCGCCGACATCGATGACTCCGGGAATCTGGTTGACGTAGCGCGGCTCATGCGCACGGTGCGATTGGGCGAGGGTGTCGATCGCACCGGGGAGTTCTCCGCTGCCGCGCTCGAGCGCACCTTCGCGGTCTGCGCGGTGTATGCGCAGCTGATCAGCGAGCACAACGTCAAGCGCTCGCGCTTCGTCGCGACCTCCGCCAGCCGTGATGTGTCGAATCGAGAGAAGTTTGTCGACGGCGTGACAGCCCGCATGGGTATTGCGCCCGAGGTCATCGCAGGCACCGAGGAGGCGGCTCTCTCCTATGAGGGCGCGACGCGCTCGCTCTCGACACTGATCGCGCCCGCGCTCGTGGTCGACATCGGGGGCGGATCGACCGAGTTCGTGCTCGGGGAGCAGTCAGTCAGCGTCAACATCGGCTGCGTGCGCATGACCGAGCGTCACCTGCATTCAGATCCGCCGACCGATGCGGAGATCGCCCTGGTGCGCGCCGATCTCGCCGAGGCCATGCAGCGAGCGGCCGGATCCGTGGATCTGCGGTCGGCCGGCACTCTGGTCGGGGTGGCCGGCACCGTGACCACTGTTGCCGCCCGTGCCCTGGGGCTCGACTCCTATGACCCCACGGTTCTGCACGGGGCCGTGATCGAGCGTGAGCCGCTGGAGCGAGCGATCGCCGACCTGGTGGCCATGACTCGGGCCCAACGGGCTGCACTGCCCTACATGCACCCCGGGCGCGTTGACGTGATCGGCGGCGGTGCCCTGGTCCTGGGCGCGGTGATGGACGCGGTGCGCCTGCCGCGCCTGACCGTCTCGGAATGCGACATCCTGGATGGCATCGCTTACAGGCTTGCTGCTGAAACTTCCTGAACTAAGGGCCTCTCTTTCATGTAAACGGTTGTCGGTGGCCTACCCTCCTGCCTAGACTCGCAGGCCAGGCAAGGAGGAATCGTGGCCATCACCATCCGTGACGTCGCCGAGGCGGCAGGCGTCTCCACGGCAACCGTCTCGCGCGCGCTGCGCGGTCTCCCCAATGTCGACGAGGCCACGCGCGCCCGCGTACAGGCCATCGCCGCCCAGCTCGACTACGTGATCTCGCCGAGCGCCTCGCGCCTGGCTAGCGGTCGCACGGGCAGCATCGGGGTCATCACTCCCTATATCTCCCGGTGGTTCTTCTCCACCGTGCTCTCCGGTGTCGAGAACGTTCTGCAGAACGCCGGGATGGATCTGCTGCTCATGAGCGTCTCCACCGCCGACTCGCAGCATCGGCTGCCACCTGCCCCACGTCTGCGCCGCCGAGTCGATGGAGTCCTGGCCATCGCGACTCCGCCCGATGATGCCCAGCTCGATGAGGTTATAGCGCTGGGCATGCCCACGAGCCTGATCGGTACAGCCAAGGATGGCGTCGCGGGCGTGACCATCGACGATGTCCAAGCCGGGCGCACCGCAACCCAGCACCTGCTCAACCTCGGACATACCCGGATCGGAGTGATCAGCGGGCATCTCATCGATGCACCCTTCACTGCCGAGCATGATCGCTTCCGCGGCTATCGCGAGACCATGGAGGAAGCCGGCCTCGAGATCGATCCCCTGCTCGAGGCCTTCGGATACTTCACCGTGGCCGGCGGCGAGCAGGCGATGACCGCGCTGCTCACTCATCGCAATCGACCGACCGCGGTCTTCGCGATGTCGGATGAGATGGCCTTCGGCGCCATGCGCGCGATGCGCGCGCATGGCCTCACGCCCGGCAAGGACATCTCGATTATCGGCATCGACAATCACGATCTCTCCGAGCTCCTCGACCTGACGACAGTCGCGCAGCCCGTTTTCGATCTCGGTCGAGTCGCTGCTGAGGCCCTTCTCGTGCAGATTCGCTCCGATGGCAGCTCTCCGCGACCCGAGAGCTTCGTGCTGCCCACTCAACTCATCGTTCGCGGCTCGACTGCACCCCCAAGCTGATGATCGAGCGCCGCCAACAAACCGTGTCCTAAATGTAATCAATTACATTTCCAGTTTCGGCTTTTTTATGAGGAAATAGAGGTCCCGAGCCCCAACTTGGGGGGCAGAGATGAAAGCGGTTAACTACAGCCATGCTGCGCCTTGCCGATGTCTGGGTCTGGGACTGCTGGCTCGTCGATCACGACGGGCTCTTCCACGCGTTCTACTTGAAGGCCTCGCGCGCCCTGGGAGATCCGGAGTTGCGCCACAGCCGACCGGAGGTCGGGCACGCGGTGTCGGACGACCTTCGTCACTGGACCGAGCTCCCCGATGCCCTCGTGCACTCGGACCCCCCGGCATTCGATGAGCAGGGGATCTGGACAGGAAGCGTCATTCGCGATGACGACGGGCTGTGGCACATGTTCTTCACGGGTATCGATGCCCAAGGCCGCGGCCGCGTTCAGCGCATCGGTCATGCGGTGTCGCGTGACCTGCTCACCTGGTCGCGCACGAGCGGGAGCCCGATCGTGCTCGCTGACCCCCGCTGGTACGAAACCGATGCGACTGTGGGCCGCGAGAACTGGCGCGATCCGTGGGTGTTCCGCGAGGGCGCGGGCTGGCGCATGCTGGTCACCGCACACGGGAATGAGGGCCCCGAGCTGGAGCGCGGCTGCATCGCGACTGCTGTCTCTGACGATCTGGAGCACTGGACTGTTGAGGCTCCGCTCGCGTCACGAGTCGGCCTGCGTCAGCTTGAGGTCCTGCAGATCGTCGAGTCGGAGGGTCGATATGCCGTCGTGTTCTGTTTGTGCGCGGCCGACGTGCATGCCGACGGGTTGCCGAAGGTGACCGGAACCTGGAGCGCTCCTGCCGACTCGCCTGCGGGGCCCTTCCATATCGATCGCGCCGAACCGATCGCGGTGGAGGGAAACTACGCAGGGCGGGTCATCAGCGACCGCAGTGGCACCCCGTGCCTGATCGCCTTCGTCGACAAGGATGCAGACGGTGAGTTCGGCGGATACCTTGGAGACCCCGTTCCACTCATGCTCACCGAGCGCGGCACGCTTCAGCCCATTTCGCCGAACGCAACTGAGGTATTCCAAGGAAGGCAGTAGTCATGCGACGCATGTCCAGCCGGCTTTCCGGTGGATGTGATCTGATCTATGTCGACGCCGCCTCGTAGGCTGACCCCATGCGCAATGTGACGATCCCGATCAGCGGCTCCGATGTCGACGGCTACCTGGCCCTGCCGGCATCGGGCTCCGGCCCGGCCGTGATCGTGATCCAGGAGTGGTGGGGCCTCGTCCCGCACATCATCGATGTCGCCGACCGCCTTGCCGCTGAGGGCTTCGTCGCCCTGGCTATCGATCACTACCGGGGCATCGAGACTACTGAGCCCGATGAGGCGCAGAAGCTCATGCTGGGGCTGAACATCGCTCAGGTGGCCGACGATCTCGCGCAGGCGGCCCCGTGGCTGCTGGCCCGCCCCGAGGTGACCAGCGCGCAGGTGGGAGTGATCGGGTTCTGCATGGGCGGCGGCCTTGCGCTGCTGGCCCCGACCGTCAGCGCCGACATCTGCTGCGCCGTGGCCTTCTACCCGGCAATGCCGTGGCCCGAATACGCCCCCGACTGGTCACGCTATGCGGGCAAGTGCGCCCTGATCCACGCGGCCGAGTCCGATGAGTCCTGGGCCGGCGCGGCGATTGCCGCCTACTCAGCGGCCATCATCGAGAACGGCGGTCAGGCGACTGTCGAGCGCTACCCCGACTCCGTGCATGCGTTCTTCAACGATGCGCGACCCGATGTCTTCCAGGCGGACAATGCCGCGGCAGCCTGGGCCACGAGCCTGCCCCTCTTACGCGGTGACTGCTGCTGATCAGCAGCAGTCACGCGTCCGAGCACGGCCCTTGTAGTCCAACTGGCAGAGACACCCGGCTTAAACCCGGCACAGTGTGGGTTCAAATCCCACCGAGGGCACCGAGGAAGCACACCTGACCGGGTTTGACGGTCACTCAGGGTGGGTACATTTGCCTCATGGCAGACAACAGTCGTTACACGCAGTCCAATAACCCGATTCTCTCGAAGTACGAGAAGGTCGACGCCGACAAGGATTTCGCGGCCATCATCGCCAACGCCGGTCTCGGCGATGCCAAGGTCACCCTGAATGACGTCATCGTGAAGACCTCGATCATGTTCGCGATCACGGTGGTCTTCGCCGTCGTGGGCTGGAATGTCGCGGGCACGACCCCGATGATCTGGATCGGTGCCGCGATCGTGGGCACGGTGCTGGGTCTCGTCAACGCCTTCAAGAAGAGCGTGTCCGTCCCCCTGATGCTGCTGTACGCAGTGGCCGAAGGCGTGATGCTGGGCGGCATCAGCCATTGGTACAACGACTATGCCGTGGCTCAGAACTACCAGGGCCTGGTGCTGCAGGCCGTCATCGGAACCATGACCGCCTTTGGCGTCATGCTGTTCCTCTACGCCACCGGCATCGTCAAGGTCGGCAGCAAGTTCACGAAGGTCATGCTGGCCGCCCTGATCAGCTACGCGCTCATCGGACTCGCATCGCTCGTGGCCGCACTCTTCGGAGTCGGGGGCGGCTGGGGCTTCTACGGCGTCAGCGGCATCGGCCTGCTGCTCTGCGCAGCCGGAGTTCTGCTGGCCTCGTTCACGCTCCTGCTGGACTTCGACGCCATCAAGCAGGGCATCGCGATGGGCCTGCCGGAGAAGGAATCCTGGCGCATGGCCTTCGGTCTCGAGCTCACGCTCATCTGGCTGTACCTGGAGATCCTGCGCCTGCTCGCCATCGTGGCCGGTCGCAACTAGGCACTCGTCACACCTCGAAAGGCGCTGCTACGGCAGCGCCTTTCGCATGTCGACGAGCAGTGCATAAGCCTGCGACAAGGTCGAGGGGTCTGCGGTTGACGCGAGTTCCATGCCGAGCACGCGCACCTGGTCGGGCAGGGCGTGATCCCCGAGGCGCGGCACCGACGAGGCACCCGGCAGGCCTGATCCGCGTGCGTGGGCAAGATCCGCGAATTTCCCGCACAGCTCGAAGACGGTGTCAGAGCAGGTGGCCAGCCGGGTGAGCGGCATCGTGCGCAGTCGCTCGACGACACGGGCAAGCTCGCGCTCGAACTCCTCGCCGATGTCGTCGGAACTCACTTCTCGTGAGCTCATGAGGTGAGTGCGGGGAGTGCAAGCCCCGTGTTCGCATGACAGCGATAGCCATTCGGGCGCTTGTAGAGGTACTGCTGGTGGTAGTCCTCGGCGAAGTAGTACGTGTACTCAGCGGCGTCCTGGATCGTCGTGGAGATCCGGGGATATCCGCGCTCGGCGATGACTGCCGCGTACGCATCGCGGGTGAGCTCGGCCATCGCCTTCTGCTCGGCGGTCGTGAAGAAGATCGCGCTGCGGTACTGAGTGCCGATGTCATTGCCCTGGCGGTAGCCCTGGGTCGGATCGTGGTTCTCCCAGAACACCTTGAGGATCTCGTAGTCGCTGATCACGGCCGGGTCGTACGTGACGCTGACGGTCTCGGTATGGCCGGTCATCCCGGTGCAGACTTCCTCGTAGCTCGGGAACCCCGAGTAGCCGCCCATGTATCCGACGCTGGTGGAGATGACGCCGGGCAGGCGCCAGTAGATCTCCTCTGCACCCCAGAAGCAGCCCATCGCCAGATAGATGCGCACCGTGCTGTCGGCCCAGGGCCCAATCAGCGAGGTGCCGAGCACTGCATGCTGCTCGGGAACGGTGAACCAGGGGGCACTGCGGCCCGGCAGCGCGCGCTCCGGGGGAACCATGCTCGTCGCCATGTCACCACTGTAAATCGGGTGTGCGGTTACTGCGAGGGGGAGGCCGATGCCTCGGGTGCACCGGGGAGTGCCGGCGCCATGCTCGCCTGGGGGAGCAGCTTCGACGCGGGCACCGGCATCGAGTCGGCCACTCGGCAGGTGGATCCCGTGCATGCCGTCAGGGCGGCAAGCTGGGCCGAGAGCTGGGCGATCACTGAAGGATCCTCGAGAGAGATCAGATTGTGCATCTCGTCGGGGTCGGTGAAGCGGTCATAGAGCTCGCGTTCACCGGTCGAGTACTCGACGTAAAGCCACTGCTCGGAGCGCAGTGAGGCGAAGCGCGGCGGTGAGAAGGTCGAGTAGTCGGGGTCGCCGGGTGCCGACTCGCTCATGCTCTCGGTCAAGGTGGCGGTGCGCCAGTCACTCGGCGCTGCCTGCGAGGTGAGGAACGGCACCAGGTTGCGACCCTCGGCAATTGCCGACGGCGAGGTTCCGAGAACTGAGGTGATGGTCGGCGCCAAGTCGACAGTGGAGCTCATGGCCGTGACCGTGCCGCCCTTGGTGATGCCGGGGCCGAGCATCACCAAGGGTACGACGGTGTCTTCCTTGAATGCCGTGCGCTTGCCGGCAGGCAGGCGGTGGAAGGCGGCGTGGAAGCCGTTGTCGGACGTGACGATGACCAGGGTGTCATTGATGTGCCCGCTCTGGGTGAGCGCGGCGAAAACCCCGGTCACGGTGTCGGCCACGGATTCCGCTGACTTCACCCGATTGCTCCACATGGCATCGAACTTCGCGAGTCGGCGCACGGGCAGCGGCCCGAGCGAGCTCAGCCAGCCGGGCTCATTGGTGCCCACCGCGTTATAGGAGGGCGTGCGAGGCACCGCCTGGCTGGCGAGATGGCGATTGCGTCGCGCAACCGGTGCAGGCTCGTGCGGCGCGAAGGTGTTCACCTGGAGGTAGAAGCCATCAGGGGCACGTCGGATGAAGCTCTCCGCGGCATTGGTGAGAACGTCGTTGATGAGGTCCTTCGGCTTGTGCCCGTACTTCTTCAGCTTCCCATTGCGGTTGAGGGTGTACCCGTAGCCGCGGTACGCCATGCCGAAGTCGATGGGGACGACCCAGTCATCCCAGCCCGGCGGAATGTAGGTCGGCGAAGGTGCGCCGTCGGGGTATTCGTTGAGGTACTTGCCCATGAAGCCGGTGTGGATGCCCGCGTCATGAAGCCAGGTTCCCAGGCAGTCCTTCTGCTCGCCGAGCTGGAAGAACTTCTGGAATCCGCCGCCGCTCGCGTAGAGATTCGAGAACACCTTGTGGCTGTGCACGTACTGGCTGCGGAGGATCGACGAGCGTGAGGGGCAGCAGAGCGAATCCGTGACTGTGCTGTTCACGAAGCTCGTGCCGATAGTGCGCAGTGCCGCGAGACGCGGAACCTGGCTGAACGTGTTCCAGTCGAGATCGTCGGCAAGGATGGTCACGACATTCTTGATCGCGCTCGGTGATGATGTCGGCTGCGATGACGAGGCGTCGGCGCTGGGCGTGACTCCGGGGATCGGCGCCGTGGAACTCGAGGGAGTGGCCTCCGCCCCGACCGGAGCGGCCTGTGACGAACGCGCACCGGAGATCGTGGTGGCGAGGGCGATGGCGACAACAACGGCGACAGTTATTGCCGCGGCGATGGCTGCACGCCATTGCCGGCTGGTCGAGATCACGCAGGTGTCGCCTTCTTCAGGGTTTCGGGCATTGCGACCACCAGGAGAAGGCTCACCAGGCACAGGGCCGTCGCCACGACGAATGCCCAGTCGAAATCAAGGAGATCGACGAGCAGTCCCGCGACGAGCGGGCCGATGACAATGCCGAGATCGGACATCATCTGGAAGGTCGAGACCACAATACCTCCCCGCTTTCCGCCGACGATGTCACCGACGACGGCTGCTGGGGCGGAGCTGAGGAAGGCAGATCCTGCCCCCTGAATTCCGAGCGCGATGAGGAAGAGGACGAGGCCGATTGAACTCGCTGCACCGAGAGCATTCGCCTCGAAATCCGAGATCGTGAGCGCGAGCATGCCGATCGCCAGGGCGATGGAGCCGATGATGAGTGCCTTGCGACGCCCCTGCGTATCGGCCATGCGACCGGCGGGGAGCAGGAGAATCGCCTGCACTGCCGCGGCGACGAGGAAGCCGATACCCGACCATGTCGCTCCGCGCTTGAGACCCTCGGTGACGAACAGCGGCACGATGGCCATGCGAAGGCCGAGCGAGACGAAGCCGGTGATGAAGTTGACGCTGATGGCGGCGCGGTAGGCAGGATGACGAAGGGCCTGGCCCAGTGACTCGAGGGCAGCCGACTCGCCGTGCGAGACGACCTCCTCCTTCGCGCGAAGCTTCGATGGCGACAGGAACACGAGGGTGACGATGGCGGCGATACCCAGCGTCACCGAATACACGAAGAATGGTGCGCGTACCGAGAACGCGATCACGAGCCCGCCGACCAGCGGGCCGGCGATTCCGCCGAAGAGGAAGCCGCTCTGATAGGCGCTGGTGGCTCGGCCGCGTTGCTCGGCGTCGACGGTGCGCAGGAGCAGGGAGAGTGCCGAGACGGTGAACATGGTCGAGCCCAGGCCACCGATGCCGCGCAGGATGATCAACTGAAGGAAGCTCTGCGAGAAACCGGCTGCCAGGCTTGAGACCGACACGATGATCAGGCCGGTGGCCAGCACCGACCTCTCGCTGAACCTGTTCACCATCGCGCCGGCAGCGGGCGAACTGATGAATCGCACGAGTGCGAATACCGAGATGACCGAGCTCGCGGCCATCGTCGAGACTCCGAAGGTTCGGGCGAAGACGGGAATGGCCGGGCCGAGGATTCCGAAGCCGAGGGCGACGAAGAATGCGACGGCGGTGACCACGCCCACTTCCAGGGGAAGTCCCTTGAGAAATGGGGTGCGTGAGAGCGCGTGACCGAGCCTGCGCACGCACTCACCTCCAGATCGGCCGCCAGATCGTGGAGTGAGCCTATCCTTCACAGCGTGACCGATCGCCTTCGCGCAGCTGTGTACTCAGCCGAGGATCAGTGGTCGGAGGCCATGAATCGCGGGGGCAAGGTCGACTTCCACGGTTCGAGCATCGAGGTACCCGTGCAGCGCCGTTTCGGGAGCCTCGACGCTATCGAGAGCTATGTGCACTGGGTCTCGCAACTGCCCTGCGTGGTCGAGCGATTCGGGGTACTCGCACCCGTGGCCGTGCGTGCGCGCAAGGGCCAGGCACAGGCGCACTACGAGTCGAGTGGGGCAGTGATTGCCATCCCGCTCGACTCGACGTGGGCCGCTCGGGAGTCGGTGGTTCTTCATGAGCTCGCCCATCACATCGTGATGACGCGCGACGGTGCGGATGCGCCGCCGCACGGGGCAGCTTTCACGGCGACCATGTGCGCGCTCGTCGAGTGCGTCCTGGGCCCGGAGTCCGCGCTGATGCTTCGTACCTCGTATGCCGGCCTCGATCTCCCGACGGTGATGCCGTGAACCTGGATCGCATCGCGGCGCTCCTGGCCAAGGCCGAGCGCACCGACAACGAGGCCGAGGCCGAGGCTTACCTGATGAAGGCGCAGGCCCTGGCGACCGCGGCGAGCGTCGATCTCGCATTCGCGCGTGCACGCACCCTGCGCAAGGAGGCGCGGCAGAGTCCCGAGTCGCGCACGCGAACGATCGGAGAGAAGGGCAAGCGGGCGAACGTGCACCTTGTCTCGCTCTTCGTCACGATCGCGCACGTCAACGATGCCCATGTCGACGTAGCCTCCAACAGCACCTTCGTCATCGTGTATGGCATGCCCGGCGACCTGGATGCGATCGAGGCTCTCTACGCATCTGTCGCGGTGCAGATGACCTCGAGTGCGCAGGCGTGGCTCACGACCGGCACCTGGAAGGGCGAGACCTACGTGTCGTCGACCCGCACCATGGGCGGGCTGCGCCGTCTGCGCAAGCCGCACACCGCTCAGACCGCCCGGGCGGCGTTCTATCGCGCCTATGTCACCCGCATCGGCGAGCGGATGGAGCAGGCCAAGGCCGATGTCGTGGCCGACGTCGCGAATACCGTGGTCGAAGGCGCAGGAACGGGTGCGCTCGTGCTGCGCGAGAAGTCAGCCGAGGTGAAGGCCTTTCACCGGCGGGAGTCCTCGGCCAGCGGAACCTGGGGTGGCTACTCGGGCGGGGTGCGCTCCGACAAGGGCGCCGCCTCGCAGGCAGGTCGTGCTGCCGCGTCGCGTGCGCGCCTGGCCTCGCAGCGCGAACTCGGCGGCAAGGGTGAGATCGGCTCGTGAGATCCGACTTCTGCCGGGCGTACTCACGCATGCTTGGATGACGTCATGACTCGAGACCTTGCAGTTCACGCCGAGGGGCTGGTGCGCACCTTCGGCGACGTTCGAGCCCTCGACGGCATCGATCTCACCGTCGAGCGCGGGCAGGTTGTCGGCCTGCTCGGTCCCAATGGCGCCGGCAAGACCACCACGGTGCGCATCCTGTCGACCTTGCTGGCCCCCACGGCAGGCCGCGCCACGGTCGCGGGCTTCGACGTGGTGAAGCAGGCCGACGAAGTGCGCCGCTCGATCGGGCTCACCGGCCAGTACGCGGCCATCGACGAGTACCTCACCGGTCGCGAGAACCTGCGCATGTTCGGCGGGCTGTATCACCTGACCCCGAAGTACGTGAAGGAGCGCTCGGAGGAGCTTCTCGACTGGTTCGATCTCTCCGATGCCGCCGATCGACCCGCGAAGACCTACTCGGGAGGCATGCGCCGCCGGCTCGATCTCGCCGCGAGCCTTGTCGCGCAGCCGTCGATCCTGTTCCTCGATGAGCCCACGACCGGGCTTGATCCGCGTTCGCGTCTCGGGCTCTGGGATGTCATCAACAATCTCGTCGCGCAGGGCACGACCGTTCTCCTGACCACCCAGTACCTGGAAGAGGCAGACCAGCTCGCGCAGGACATCGTCGTGATCGACCACGGTCGAGTGATCGCGCACGGAACTTCGGAGCAGCTGAAGGATCAAATCGGTGGCGACCGCATCGAGATCACCGTCACTGATCCGACTCGCGTCGACGATGCGGTGCGTGCGGTTCGCTCGGTGAGCACGGGCGAGCCCTTGGTCGAGGAATTCCGGGTATCGGCCCCCGTGTCCGGCGGATCGACAGTGCTCGTGAATGCCATTCGTGCGCTCGATGCCGAGGGCATCGAGGTGTCCGATCTCGTATTGCGTCGTCCGACACTCGACGACGTATTCATGTCGCTCACCGGCCACGCCGCCGAGGACGAGACCACCGCAGTAACGCCCGCCAAGGGCCGTCGAGGCCGAGGGAGCAAGTAATGGCAACGCTGACTATGGGCACGCCGCAGATGATGCGTCGACCGCTGCTCGGCTGGACTATCCACGATGGTCTTGTCGTCGCGCGCCGCAATCTCATTCAGACAGTGCGCATCCCCGAGATGCTCTTCTTCTCCCTGGTGCAGCCGGTCATCTTCGTCCTGCTGTTCGCCTACGTCTTCGGCGGTGCCATCCCGATCCCCGGTGATGCCGGTGCCGATGCGTATCGCAATTACCTCATGCCCGGCATCTTCGGCCAGACCGTGGCCTTCGCCGCCGCCTCCAGTACGGTCGGCCTAGCCGAGGACATGCACAAGGGAATCATCGATCGCTTCCGCGCACTGCCGATGTCACCTCCGGCGGTGCTCGTCGGACGAACCCTCGCCGACGCAGTGCGACAGATCCTGGTGCTATTCGTGCTGAGCATCACCGGCTTCATCGTCGGCTGGCGCATCAGCAACGGGCTGCTCCCGGCAATCGGTGCCTACGCACTCCTGCTGCTGTTCGCGTACACGGTCGCCTGGATCGGCTCCTGGGTCGGCCTGCACATGCCCAACCCCGAGACGGCCAACACCGCAGGTCTCGCGTGGCTGTTCCCGCTGACCTTCCTGTCGAACGCCTTTGTCCCGATCTCGTCGATGCCCACCTGGCTGCAGACCTTCGCGGCCTACAACCCGGTCTCGACGGTCGTGCTCGCCTCGCGGGAGCTCTTCGGGAATCCCACGGGCATCCAGCCGGACTACTGGCCGTTGCAGCATGCCTCGCTCTACACGCTGATCTCGTGCGCAGTGCTCATCGCGGTCTTCGCGACGCTCGCAGTGCGCAAGTACGCGCGCACCACGAGCCGCTAGTCAGCACGCACGTGAGTGCGTGACAGAGGTGGTCAGTGGGCGTACGCCTCGACCTTGAGAACCTCGACCTCCATGGTCTTGCCGTTGGCAAGCTCGTAGGAACTCGATTCGCCCACCCGCTTGCCGAGCACGGCCTGGCCGAGCGGAGAGGTGGGGGAGTAGACGTCGATCGAGGCGGTTGCAGCTTCCTCGCGTGAGGCGAGCAGGAAGGTCATCTCCTCGTCGAGCGCGACGATGCGCACGGTCACGACCTTGCCCTGGGCCACCTCGTCGTCGGCAGCATCCGGCACTCCGACCCGGGAGTTCTCGAGGAGGTGCTTCAGCACGCGAATGCGCGCCTCGTTCTTTCCCTGCTCCTCGCGTGCGGCGTGGTAGCCGCCGTTCTCCTTGAGGTCGCCCTCGTCACGGGCGAGCGAGATACGGGTGGTGATCTCCAGTCGCAGCGGCCCCTCGCGGTCGGCAAGCTCGGCCTGCAGCCCGTCGAAGGCCTCCTGGGTCAGCCAGGTCACGTCAGTACTCATGGTCGGCAAGCGTAATGCAGGGAAGCCCGGGGCTCACTTCTGCTGCGGAGGCGAGACGCCAGGGGGGAAATTGGGGAGTGAGACATTCGGCTCGCCGCCGATGGCGCAGCCGAGCAGCTCCACCGTGAAGGCCGGTGCCAAGGTGGTGAGCTCATAGGGCACGCGGACGTAGTCACCGCTCGGAGGAATCATCACGTGGCTGTAGCCGACGTCGATGTGCTTGCCATCCTGGGCACGGATCACGCAGAAAACGGGATCCTTGCTCGGATTGCGCACCTCGAACTCCAGGCTCACGGTGTCGGGGGAGGTGACCTTCCAGGTCAGCAGCCGTGACTGCACTGACTCCTTGCCCATGTTCACGGTCGCCCAGGCGACGGCAGCGAAGAAGATGACGATCACGATGACCACGATCGCGAGGGTGGGCCAGTTGCTTCGATCCAGCCCATACCGCGCCCGCATCTCGGGGCTGAGCTGATTCGCGCGGAAGGGGCTGGGCATGAATCCTCGTCTCGGGCTTCCCCGCGGGGTCGCGTGGCGGCTGTCGGCTGCACTTGGGAGACTAGCGGGGTGACCGCTGACCTGCGCCTGATGGCCGTGCATGCGCACCCCGACGACGAGTCGAGCAAGGGCGCAGCGACTACGGCCATGTATGTCCAGCAGGGAATCGACGTCATGGTCGTCACATGCACCGGCGGCGAGCGCGGCGATGTCCTCAACCCCCGAGCCCAGGCGGCTGTCGACGAGCTCGGCCTGGAGGAAGTCCGTCGACGCGAGATGGCCGAGGCTGCCTCGATTCTCGGTGTCACTCACGCCTGGCTCGGCTTCCCGGATTCCGGCTACCCCGAGGGCGATCCACTGCCTCCGCTTCCCGCAGGGTGCTTCGCCGATCTGCCGCTGGCCGAGGTGACCCCGTCGCTCGTGCGCCACATTCGCGAATTCCGTCCGCAGGTCATCACGACCTACGACGAGAACGGCGGTTACCCGCATCCCGATCACGTGCGCACTCACGAGATCACCATCGCCGCCGTCGATGCCGCGGCAGATATGTCGTATCGGCCCGAGCTCGGTGCGCCGTGGCAGGTCCAGAAGATCTACTACAACCAGCAGTTCACCAAGGCGCGCGTCACCGCGTTGCACCTGGCCATGATCGACGAGGATCTCGAGTCTCCGTATCACGACTGGCTGAAGAACTGGGATGAACGACCCGATGCCGCGTCGCGCATCACCACGCGCATTGATGCGTCGGACTGGTTCGAGATCCGCGATCGCGCACTCATGGCACATGCCACGCAGATCGACCCCGATGGCCAGTGGTTTGCGGTGCCAATGGCCCTCCAGAAGTCGGTCTGGCCGACCGAGGATTTCGAGCTGGCCCGCTCGCTGGTGGAGACTGGCATTCCCGAGACCGACTTGTTCGCAGGACTGAGGTAACGATGATCTACGCAGATGCCACCGATGACCTCAACTCCGTCATCGACGGTGCCGGTCCGCTTGCCGGTCTCTTCTTCGTCCTCCTCGGTATCGCGGTGTTCATCATCTGGAAGTCGATGAACAAGCAGATGAAGAAGATCGACTCCAACCTGCCGCCGGGCCGTGCTGACCTGCGTCGCCAGGCCGATGCGAAGTACACGGAGGAAGCCGAGGTGCGCGGCGAGGAAGAGGCCGCTGCCACCACGACGGAGGATCCGACTCCTGCCGATGGGTAGTCGCATGCTGCGCCTGGCCCTCACCCCACGCTGGATCGCGCTGGGCATCCTCGCCATCGCGCTGATCGCCGGCTGCGTCCTTCTCGGACGCTGGCAATGGGAGCGCACCCAGGACATCCTGGCCGCGGAACGAGCAGCGCAGGGTGCGCCGATCTCGGTGGGCGCCGTTGCCGCACCGGGGGCCGAGATCGATGGCGCTGACATCGGTCGGCAGATCACGGCGACGGGCACGTACCTCGCCGAACTCCAGGTCGTGGTGACCAACCGCGTGCTGCGCGACGCGACCGGAATCTGGGTCGTGACACCGCTGCAGCTCGCCGACGGCACGGTGGTCGCGGTCAACCGCGGATGGCTGCCGGACTCGAGTGCGCCCGGGCTCGTGCCGCCGACCGGGCAGGTGACCGTGCAGGGCACGTACACGCCGGACGAGACCTTCTACGCCGATGCGCAGTCGGCGCCGGGTACCACGGCCGCGATCTCGGGCACGGCGCTGGGCAAGCGCTGGAACCTGGCGACCCGCACCGGCTACCTGAACCTGGTGACCCAGAGCCCGGCATCGGCGCCGGCACCCGTTCCGGTGCCCGCCACGGTGCAGACCTCTGACGTGGCCTTCCCGTGGCAGAACTTCGGATATGCCTTCCAGTGGTGGATCTTCGCCCTCTTCGTGGTGTTTGCCTACGTGCGGTGGCTCCGACTGGAAGCCCGACCCACGGTGAGCCCCGAAGAGCCCGATTCCACTACGGTTTCCCCATCATGATTACTGTCATTGGCGAGGCCCTGGTCGACATCATCGTCGACCCCACGGGCAATGTGACCTCCGTTGTCGGCGGTGCACCGCTGAACACTGCTCGCACGTGCGCGCGGCTCGGCATCGACACCACTTTCCTGGGCGGCGTCTCCGTCGATGCCTTCGGCGGGCGCATCATGCGCCTTCTCTCCGACGACGGTGTGACCTACGCGCTCGGCGCCCAGGTGCACGAGCCCACCACCTTGGCCATCGCCCAGATCGATGAGCATGGAGCGGCGACCTACCGCTTCATGATGGAAGGAACCTCGGCAGCGGCGGTTACCCCTGACCAAGCGCTCTCCGCCGTGACCGCCGACTGTCGCGTCGTGCATGCCGGCACCTTGGGCCTTGTCCTGCAGCCGCTTGCCGACGCCACCCGTGCAGTCGTCGCCGCATCGCCCGAAGACCGCATCGTCATGATCGACCCCAACTGCCGGCCGAGTGTCATGACTACCTCCGATGTCTTTCGCTCCACGCTCGACTCCGTGCTCGGTCGCGCCGACATCGTGAAGGTGAGCGGCGATGACCTCGAGTTCATGTTCCCGGGCGTCGAACTCGTCGAGGCGGCTCGACGCTTGCGTGACGAGAGCGGTGCGGTGGTGCTCTTCACCGACGGGGCGAAGGCGGTGCGCGTTCTCAACGGCGCAGACGAAGTCGTACTCGACGTTCCCCGAGTTCCCGTGGTCGACACCGTGGGTGCCGGCGACTCCTTCAGCGGCGGGTTCCTCGCCGAGTGGATGCATCGCGGGCTCACTCGTGGCGACATTCGCGACACCGACAAGATCGTCAGCGCGGCCCGCTATGGCATAGCCGTTGCCGGCATCACCTGCCAGCGACCGGGGGCGGATCCGCCGCGCACCGGCGAAGTTCCGGGCTACTAGGCTCGCGATCATGCAGAAGCTTCGCGGAGCAGCCCTTCGCTTCCGGATCATGGCCTGGGTGACCGGCGTCGTGCTCGCCACTGCATTCGTGTGGCTGGTGCTCGGCCGACTCTTCTGGGATTACGGCAATCCCGAGGCTCGCCCTGCTCTCTATGGCTACCTCTGGATCGCGCACGGCTGGCTCTACTTCATCTACCTGATCGTGGGTGTCGATCTCGCCTTCCGCATGCGCTACGGAGTTCTCAAGACACTGGGCATCCTGCTCGCCGGCACGATCCCGTTCATGTCGTTCGTCGCCGATCGCGTCTCGCACCGCGACGTCATGGCGCGTATCGAGGCCTCGGAGCTGCTCTAGCTCGCTCTCACGCAAGCGACCAGTCGACCGGCTCGCCACCTAGCTCTTCCAGGTATTCATTCGCGCGGCTGAACGGCCGTGATCCAAAGAAGCCGCGGTCAGCAGACATAGGGCTGGGGTGCGCGCTGACGATCAGCGGAACTTCCGGAAGTGCAGGCTCCAAGCTCTGGGCGTCCTTTCCCCACAAGATCGCGACGAGCGGCTCATCATCGCGCGCGACGAGTCCGGCGATTGCGGCGTCGGTAATGCGCTCCCAGCCGATCCCGCGATGACTGCCGGGCTCGCCGGATCGCACCGTGAGAACCCTGTTGAGCAGCAGGACGCCCTGATCGGCCCACGGCGATAGATCGCCGTTCGCAGGTCGCGGAATTCCGAGATCGGACTCGAGTTCCTTGTAGATGTTCTGCAGGCTGCGCGGGATGGGACGGACATCGGGGGCGACGGAGAACGAGAGCCCGACGGCATGACCCGGAGTCGGGTAGGGGTCCTGACCCACGATCAGGACTCGAACATCGTGCAGGGGGCGACTGAAGGCACGCAGGATGCTGCCTCCCGCCGGGAACCATGCCTGCCCTGCCGCGGATTCCTGCCGCAGGAACTCACCGATCGCGGTGAGAGTCTCGCGCTCGTGCTCGAGCACTGGCACCCAGGTCGGGTGGACGAGCTCCTCGAGTGACTGTGCCACCGTCGAAGATTACTGCGCGATCGCGAGTAGCCTCGCGGTATGCCGTACCCGCCGACGCATGAGGACAAGTGGCGTCAGCGCGTGCGGCCTGTTGACCCGGCAAGCAGCCTGCCGCTCAAGCGGCTCGTGCCACTCGTGCTCGTCGAGACAGCAGGGCTCGCCATTCTCTTCGGCCTGTACCAGGTCTTCCACGTGGGCAGCAGCCTGCTCGCGCCACTCGTGGTGCCGCCGATCGTGACGTTCGTCCTGGTCTTCTCCACCGCGCATGCCAAGGCTTCGCGGCCATTGCGCGTCTTCGTCGCCTATGCCATTGCGGGTTTCTTCGGACTCGGCCTGGCGGCGCTTCCGGGACCAACGTTCATCAAGGCGGTCATCGCGGCAGCGCTGACCCTGTTCTTCATGCATCTGCTCGGCGCCTTCCATGCGCCGGCCGTGGCAGTCTCACTGGCTGCCGTGCTCGGCGAGACGCAGTGGCAGCGCTGTCTGCTCGCCTACCCGATCCTGATGGGAATTGTGGCTCTCGTACTGTTCATGGCCTGGGCAGCCCATCGCACCCTGGGCGACGACTCGTATCCCGACTCGTGGTGGTGAGCTCTAGCCGAGGTCGGAGAACAGCAGCCTGATCGCGATGAGCAGCATGACGATGCCGATGGTGATGTCGAGAATGCGCCAGGTGATCGAACGCGACATCCAGCGCGCCGCGGCGCGGGCGCCGAAACCGAGAGTGCAGAACCACAGGATGCTCGCGCACGTGGCGCCCAGGGCGAACCACCATTGATCCGGTCGATACTGATTGCCAATCGAGCCGAGAAGCAGAACGGTGTCGAGATACACATGCGGGTTGAGGAAGGTGAAGCCCAGGGTCATCACCACCACGGTGCGCAGGCTGCGTGAGTCCTGCTCGCCGGGCAGAAGCACCTCCGGATGCGCAGCGCTCCGGAAGCTCTTGATGGCATACCAGGTCAGGTAGGCGATGCCGATCCACTTGAGCACGACCAGGGCGACGGGCACACTTCGCACCACCACGCCGAGACCGCTGATTCCTGCGGCGATGAGCACGGCATCGGAGGCGGCGCAGATCGCCACCGCGATACCGACGTGATTGCGTGCAAGGCCCAGGCGCAGGACGAACGCATTCTGCGCGCCGATCGCGATGATCAGGCTGAGACCGGCGAGGAGTCCGGGCAGGGCAGCATGCACCCGCTGAGGTTAGGGCATTCCGCGCGTACCCCCTAGCCTGAAGTCATGGGTGACCTCAATGAGGTGGGTGAGCGCGACCACTGGCGGTGCTGGCTCTGCGATGAGCCGGTTGACCCTGATGCATCAGTCAACGCCGATCGCGGACCAAGTGTCGATTCGGGCCTCGTCTCCAAGGACAAGAGGGCCAAGGCGGGTATCGAGCGCCTGGCCCATCGTTCCTGCAACACGCGCAAGGGCAAGATCGCGCCGGTAGTGCCGTGGTCGACCGATCTCTTCGTCGTGGATCCTGCGCCGATCGTCGCCACTGTTGACCGTCTCGCGCGCAAGGGCGGCCAGGAGGTGGTCGCTCGCTGCCCGAGCCAGGCCGATGCAGATGAGGCCGCGACCTGGCTCATCGACCGACTCACGAGGTTTGCCCCTGATCTCTCGCTCGAGACGAGGATCGATCCCGGTGGCGGGCAATTCCTGCTTGTCCTGCGCGCGACCTAGTCAGGTCGACGTCCGGCATGTCGGGATCAGGCGAGATGCGACCACACCTGGAGATCGTGCCGACCGTCGGCGCGCACCTGCGCGCCCCGCGCCACTCCCTCGAAGCTGAAGCCGGCCTTCTCGAGTGCGCGCTGCTCAGCGATATTGAGCACGTCGGTCGACGCTTCGACACGATGAATGCCACGGGCGTGCAGCATCCGAGCAAGCGTGCGCTGCGCCTGCCCGCCGATGCCCTTGCCGCGCTGGTCGGGAATGAGTGCGATGCCGATGTTCATCGCCATTGATCCTGATGTGGGGCCGTACCAGTTAGGGTGCGCGCTCACCATTCCGACGACCTGCCCATCGACGAGCACCAGCCAGCGCTCAAGGCCCAGGGGCTGAGCGGCGGGGTCGCGGTCGCCCCAGTCCTCGAATTCGCTCGGAGTCTCGGGCATCTCCTCGCTGCCATCGCAGGCGCGCAGCTCGATATTCATGGGCTCATTGTGCTCGGGCCTCACGTCGAGCGGCGCCAGATGTAGGGCGTGGTCGTCGTGACGGCGAGGAAGCCCGAGCGTTCCAGGATCGGGCGGCTGTACTCGGTGCTGTCGCTGTTCAGGTAGAGCACGCCCTTGGCCTGCGCTGACCGCGCGCGCGCCGCCGTGAGCGCGCGGTAGATGCCCTGACCGCGCCATTCGGCTCGCGTGGCGCCACCCCAGAGTCCCGCGAAATCGGTACCGGGCACGAGCTCGAGACGTCCGGCGCTCACGACGTCTCCGCCCGCCTCGACAATCCAGGCTTCCTTGAGCAGGGGATGCTCGAGAAGTGATGTCGCGTACTCGGCAGGATCCTGATGAGCGGGCCGACCGAAGACCTCATCCTGCATGGCGATCATGCGCCTGACATCGTCAGTGGTGCGCTCACGCGAATGTATCGTGCCGTCAGGCTCGAAGCCGATCCGGCGAAGGGAGACGCCGGCAGGAAGCGGGCGTTCCCCGGCCAGCATGCCCACTTCGCCGATCATCACTGTCTCGGGCTCCTGCGGCTCGAATCCCTGGGCCACGAGTCGATTGCCGAGATCTGCCGGCAGATCATGGCCGCGTGTCTTCCACTCGAATTCATCAACGATGGTGGAGTCACGGAAATAGGCGATCGTCCGAGCGATCAGGTCATCGAGCGCCCCGCCCTCGAGACCGTCTAGCGACTGATACGAGACGAAGCCGGCCTGTGGCCCGAAGAGTGTGCGAAACAGAGGGCCGTCCTGAGTCGCGAACTCGCCATTCGCCTCGGCCTCTCCGCGCAACTGTGCGTCGTAGGTGCTGCGCAGTTCACGAATCCGGTCGGTGCCGCTCACGGCCCCACGATAGGCGAGGTTGCGGGGCCCACGGAAGAATGATTCCGTGCCCAATCGCCTCGCGAATTCGACCTCTCCCTACCTCCAGCAGCACGCCGATAACCCGGTCGACTGGTGGGAGTGGTCGCCCGAGGCCTTCGAGGAGGCCCGGCGACGCGATGTGCCGATCTTCCTGTCAATCGGCTACAGCGCGTGCCACTGGTGCCATGTGATGGCGCACGAGTGCTTCGAGAACGATGCGATGGCCGAGTACCTCAACGCGAACTTCCTCGCCATCAAGGTCGATCGCGAGGAGCGCCCCGATGTCGACTCGGTCTACATGGACGCCACTGTCGCGCTGACCGGTCAGGGAGGCTGGCCGATGAGCGTGTTCATCGATCATGATGCGCGGCCGTTCTATGCGGGCACCTATTTCCCTCCGAGGCCTGCGCATGGCATGCCCTCCTTCCCGCAGATCATGACCGGGATCTCCGAGGCCTGGACTTCGGGGCGCGACGACATCATCTCGGCGGCCGAGCGCATCGGAGGGGCCCTGGCCGAGCGACGGCTGCTGCAGTCCGATGACGAGATTCCTGACGCGGGAGTACTGGCGCGCGCCGTCGAGCATCTTGCGCGCGAGTTCGACAGCGTGAATTCCGGATTCGGCGGAGCTCCGAAGTTCCCGCCGTCGATGCTGCTCGAGTTCCTGCTGCGCGAGACTGCCCGCACCGGTAACGGTGAGAGCTACCGCATGGCGTCGGCGACCCTCGAGGCGATGGCGCGAGGCGGCATGTACGACCAGCTCGGCGGCGGCTTCGCGCGGTACAGCGTCGACGCGGGTTGGGTCGTGCCGCACTTCGAGAAGATGCTGTACGACAACGCGCTGCTCCTGCGCGTGTATGCGCATTGGTATCGACTGACCGCTGATCCGCTTGCGCATCGCGTCGTGCGCGAGACTGCCGAGTTCCTGCTGCGCGACCTGCGCACCCCCGAGGGTGCCTTCGCGGCCGCACTCGATGCCGACAGTGAGGGCGTCGAGGGAAAGTTCTATGCCTGGACTCCCGATGAACTCGTCGAGGTACTCGGAGACGACGACGGCACCTGGGCAGCGCAGCTGCTTGAGGTCACTGCTGCCGGGACATTCGAGCACGGGTCCTCCACGTTGCAGATGCTGAGCGATCCGCCGGATCTGGGCCGCTGGCTGCGCATTCGCTCGGCGCTCTTCGAGGCCCGTGAGCAGCGCGTGCACCCCGGCCGCGATGACAAGGTCGTGGCGTCGTGGAACGGCCTGGTCATTGCGGCGCTCGCCGATGCCGGCGTGCTGCTCAATGAGCCCGCCTGGATCGACGCGGCAGTCGAGGCCGCCGATCTCCTGATCTCCGTGCACCTCGGGGCTGCGGGCGATGATCGACTCGCTCGCACCTCGCGCGATGGCGTGGCCGGCAGTAGTGCGGGCGTACTCGATGACTACGGCAGCGTGGCCGAGGGACTCCTCGCGCTCTACCAGGCGACGGGTAATGACGAATGGCTGATGTTCGCAGGCCTGCTGCTCGACCTGGCGATCCAGCACTTCGCCGATGATGAAGGCGGCTTCTACGACACTGCCGATGATGCGGAGCAGTTGATCATCCGGCCCCGTGATCCGTCCGACAACGCCGAGCCGTCGGGATGGTTCGCGGTGGCCAACGCGTGCGTGACCTACTCCGCGCTCACGGGGCTCCAGGAGTATCGCGTGATCGCCGAGGAGGCACTTCGCATTGTCACGATGCTGGCCGCACGTGCCCCTCGCGTGGCCGGCTGGGGGCTGGTCGCTGCATCAGCGATTGTCGCAGGGCCGGTAGAGATCGCGGTGTCCGGCACCCCCGACAACGCGGGCTTCGCCGAACTGCTCGCTGCCGCTCGCTTCGTGCCGCTGCCCGGCACGGTCATCGCGTGGGGTGACCCCGACGTTCCGCTGATGCGCGATCGACCGCTCATCGACGGCAAGCCCGCGGCTTACATCTGCCGGGGCTTTGTGTGCACGGCACCCGTGACCGAGGCCTCGTCCATGCGGGCTCGGCTCGAGGCCCTTTAGAGGTAGCCTTCGGGCGTGGGTCTCTCCGATGTTCTCTACGGCGTGTACGAGCGCCGTCTCATGGCGCAGATCCCGCCCGAGCGCCGGCCGCGCCACGTAGGCGTCATCCTCGATGGCAATCGCCGCTGGGCCGAGGCACAGGGCTCATCCTCGTCGGCGGGCCACCGTGCCGGTGCCGCGAAGATCGTCGACTTCCTCGGCTGGTGCGATGAGGCAGGTGTCGAGGTCGTCACCTTGTGGCTGCTCTCGACCGACAACCTGAATCGTCCCGAGGCCGAGCTCACCGCGCTACTCGGCATCATCGAAGACACCGTCTCCGATCTCGTGGGCCAGGGAAAGTGGCGGCTCCATCCGGTAGGGGCACTCGACATGCTTCCCGAGCAGACGCGAACCCTGCTCAAGGAAGCCGAGCTGGCCACCTCCGGCATTGATGGCTCACTGGTCAATGTCGCGGTCGGCTATGGCGGCCGTCGCGAGGTTGTCGATGCAGTCAAGGCACTGCTCAACGAGCACGCGACCGCCGGCACGACTCTCGATGAGCTCGCGCAGCTCGTCGACGTCGATCACATCGCCCAGCACCTCTACACGAGCGGACAGCCGGATCCCGATCTGGTGATCCGTACCTCGGGTGAGCAGCGCCTCTCGGGCTTCCTGCTGTGGCAGAGCGCTCACTCGGAGTTTTACTTCTGCGAGGCCTACTGGCCCGATTTCCGGCACGTCGACTTCCTGCGTGCCATGCGCGCCTTCGCCGATCGCAATCGCCGCTTCGGCACGTAACCTGAGCGCAACCTCGTGCTCACTTTCACGAGCGGCGTGTCGGGGGTCGGCGAACGGTGGGCAGTCCTAGCGTCAGGTCAGAGCCAGTAACCGCTGACTCGTAACCGACATTCGGGCTCACCCGACGGTGGCCCACCGGGAGGCCCCTCGTGCCCAAGGCAGACCGCCGCACTTACGTCCTCGATACGTCCGTACTGCTGTCTGACCCGCGAGCACTCCTGCGGTTCGATGAGCACGACGTCGTCATCCCGGTAGTGGTGGTCACCGAGCTCGAGGCCAAACGCAGTCATCCGGAACTCGGGTATTTCGCACGCCAGGCACTTCGTCTTCTCGACGAGCTGCGCATCGCGCACGGCCGCATCGACGAGCCGATGTCGGTGGGCGACGCGGGCGGCACCGTGCACATCGAGCTCAATCACAGTGATCCCATGATCCTGCCGAGCGGATTGCGTCTCGGCGACAACGACACTCGCATCCTTGCCGTCGCGCGAAACCTCGCTGCCGATGGTCACGACGTCGTGCTTGTCAGCAAGGACCTCCCGATGCGCGTCAAGGCATCGGCCGCGGGTCTCACCGCGGAGGAGTATCGCGCCGAGCTCGTCGTCGCCTCCGGCTACACGGGCATCGTCGAGCTCGATGTGGCCTCGGAGACCATCGACACCATGTACGAGGAGAACATCGTCGATGTCGACGATGCCATCGACCTTCCGGTGAACACCGGCCTGGTGATGATGTCGGATCGCGGAAGCGCGCTCGGTCGCGTCACGGCCGACAAGCGCGTGCGCCTGGTGCGCGGCGATCGCGAGGCGTTCGGCATCCACGGACGCAGCGCCGAGCAGCGCATTGCCCTCGACATCCTGATGGATCCTGATATCGGCATCGTCTCCCTCGGCGGCCGCGCTGGCACTGGCAAGAGCGCCCTGGCTCTGTGTGCAGGTCTCGAGGCGGTGCTCGAGCGCGGTCAGCATCGCAAGGTGATGGTGTTCCGTCCGCTCTTCGCCGTGGGTGGTCAGGAGCTCGGCTACCTGCCGGGCAGTGAGCAGGAGAAGATGGGCCCGTGGGGCCAGGCGGTCTACGACACCCTGAGTGCCATCACCACGCAGGAGGTCGTCGAGGAGATCGTCGACCGCGGAATGCTCGAGGTGCTGCCCCTGACCCATATCCGCGGCAGGTCGCTGCACGACGCCTTCGTCATCGTCGACGAGGCGCAGTCACTCGAGCGCAATGTGCTGCTCACGGTGCTCTCCCGCATCGGCAAGGACAGCCGAGTGGTGCTCACCCATGACGTCGCGCAGCGCGACAACCTGCGCGTGGGGCGCCACGATGGCGTGGTCGCCGTGGTCGAGAAGCTCAAGGGTCACCCGCTCTTCGCGCACGTCACCTTGACCCGATCCGAGCGATCGCCGATCGCGGCCCTGGTGACCGAGATGCTCGAGGACCTCCAGATCTGAGCCCGATTCGCCCCTGACTCGTCAAATGTGACGACCGTCACTTGCTGCCCGAATCATGGGGGAGACTCGAGGGGTAAGTCCCCTTTGTCCCTGTTCCCGGTGACGGTCGCGGAGCCCCGCGAAGGTGACAGAAACGGGATTCTTAGGCACCGTAGGGGAGTCATCGAGCCAGTCGGTGACCTCATTCGGAGGTGTCATGCTCAGCCGGCTGCAGTCCGCCACGGTGGCGGCGCTCACCCTCGGGGCCTTCGGCCTCGGCGTGGTGCTCGCTCCTGCCGTCTCGGCCGCAGAGACCGACAGCACCACGACCTCCGTCGCGACTCCCGCCCCCGCCTCCTCCGACCCTGCCGCGAGCCCGACACCCACCGCTCAGAACGTCACGGCGAAGGCGCAGTCATCGACCGTCGAGCGCGAGCGCCAGTACGCACGGGGCCAAGGCGCCGCTGCCGACCGTCGCGGCCTGATGGCGAGTCTGTACAAGGGCGCGGGCTACAGCTACTCGGCCGAGAAGAACCGACTGTGCATCGCCAAGCGCGAGAGCCACGGCAACTACACCTCCGGTTCCACCCACAGCCCGTATCAGGGTGCGTACCAGATGAGTCGAGCCCTGGCTCGCGGTGCCACCTGGATGATGCAGCCGGCGGTCAAGCGTCAATTCGGTGCCGAGGGCCTGAAGATCCTGAGCAGCCTGCGACGGACTCCGGTCGTCAAGTGGAATCGCTACTGGCAGGACCGCGCCTTCTTCGCGATCTGGCGCGGAGGCAAGGGTCGTGCTCATTGGGGCGGACTCTGCTGGCTGTCACCGGCACAGATCAAGGCTGCGAAGATCGCGCACGCCAAGGCGCTCGCGGCCAAGCGCGCTCACGCCAAGGCAGTAGC
>JBEGLG010000214.1:0-3542 GCA_041183645.1 Actinomycetota bacterium
GCCACAGGGCTGGACAGCCCTGGCGCTCTCGGCCCGCGACTGGGGCGGCCCGGCCGGGGTCGGCGCCCTGGTCATTCGGCAGGGCACCAGCTGGGTGCGACCGCCCGGCAGTGAGCGCGGCTGGCTCGGCGGATTTCCCGATATTCCCTCCGCTGCCGCCGCCGGCATCGCGGCCGAGACGATGGCGCCATTGTGGGAGGCCGAGGCCCACCGCGAGCACGCACTCATCGCTCGCCTGCGCGCAACGCTCGCGTCGACCATCACCGACATCGACATCGTCGGCGACCCCGATCACCGACTCCCCCACGTGGTCACCTTCTCCGCGCTCTACTGCAGCGGCGAGGCCGTGGTCACCGAGCTCGACCGCCGCGGCTTCGCTGTCGCGAGCGGCTCCGCCTGCGTCGCCGACACCGAACGGCCAAGCCACGTGCTCGCGGCGATGGGTGCGCTCACCGGCGGCAATGTTCGAGTCTCGCTTCCCTTCGGCTGCACGGAAGCGACGGTCGATGACTTCGCTCGCGTGCTGGTCGAGGTCATCGCACGGGTGCGAGCCGATGCCGGCCTCTGATGACTGGCCCGCGCGCGATCAATGGATCGACGAGCGAGGATCACGGTGCCCGGCACCGGTGATCGCGATCGCGCGTGCCGCGCGCACCGCCCTACCGGGAGATGTCCTCGTCGTTCTCGCCGATGATCCGGCGGCGGAGTTCGACATCCCGGCCTGGTGCCGCATGACCGGCAACGAATTCCTCGCATCGGCCGCGCAGGACACCGGCATCGCATATGCGGTGCGAATCAGCGAGGGCTGAGCACCGGCAACTGCTCGAGCGCTGACTCGAGGAGATCCAGATAGGTGTCGCGTCGAATCTCGATGGCACCCATCGACATCAGGTGCTCGGTTGCCCACTGCACATCGAGAAGTCGAGTGCCGCCCGTGGTCAGCGCATCGACGAGTCCTACCAGCGCCGCCGTGGAGGCATCCCGCTCGACATGGAACATCGACTCACCGGCAAAGAGTCCGCCGATCTCGATGCCGTAGAGCCCACCCACGAGTCGGCCCTCGGCATTCCATGTCTCGACCGAATGCGCCCAGCCCAGATCGTGAAGTGCGCAGTAGGTATCGATGAATTCCTCGGTGATCCAGCCATGCTCGCGCGGAATCTCGGCGCACGCCCGCATGACACCGACGAAGTCACGGTCAATCGTGATCTCGAAGCGTCGCAGTGACTTGCGCAGCGATGCGCTGACCCGCAGGGATTCCAGCGGCAGGATGCCGCGTGGATCCGGACTCCACCAGGCCAGCAGATCGGCCTCGAGGTGCATGGGAAACAGGCCGCGACGATAGGCCTGCAGCACGGTGGCCGGATCCAGCTCAGCTCCGACGCAGACAACATCCTCGAAGGGCTCGGCCTCACGAGGATCGGGCAAGTCCCAGACGGAGGGCCGGGGCTCGCGCGGTGACATGCCTACGGACGCGGGCAGCTGACGTGCGCGGCGACCTCGGCCGCGGCGGCATCGCCATACGTCTTGGCCATGCGCTCGAGGAAGTGACGCTGCGCCAGCTCGTATTCCTGCGTGCCGACAGTCTCGATCACATAGGTCGCGAGCAGTGCGCCGGTCTGCGCCGCGCGCTCATCGGACAGACCCCACGACTTCGCCGACAGGAAGCCGGCACGGAAGGCATCGCCCACGCCGGTGGGGTCAGCCTTGCGCTCCTCCTCGGGAACGGACACGACTACGGGAGCCTCGCCGCGTCGCTCGATCCGCGCGCCCTCGGCGCCCAGGGTCGTGACCCGGGTCTCGACGATCGCGGCGATATCGGCTGCCGACCAGCCGGTCTTCTGGTGGATGAGCGCAGCCTCGTACTCATTGGTGAAGAGGTAGGTCGCACCCTCGATGAGCGGCTTGATGTCGTCGCCTTCCATGTACGCAAGCTGCTGCGACGGATCGGCGGCGAAGGGGTACCCGCGGAAGCGGCACTCGTCGGTGTGACGGGCCATCGCGCCCGGGTCATTAGCGCCGATCAGCACGAGATCTGCGCTGCCGACGACATCGACGATCGGCTTGAGCTCGATATTGCGAGCCTCGCTCATCGCACCGGGATAAAACGAGGCGATCTGGTTCTGCTCCTGATCGGTCGTGCAGATGAAGCGCGCGGTGTGGTGCGAGTCGGAGACATGCACCCCGCGTGTGTCGACACCGTGGCGATTGAGCCACGACTCGTAGTCGGCGAAGTCGGGTCCGACAGCACCCACGAGCACCGGCTTGAGTCCGAGGCAGCCCATGCCGAAGGCAATATTCGGCGCGACACCTCCGCGACGCACATCGAGTTCCTCGACGAGAAACGAGAGCGAGATCTTGTCGAGCTTGTCAGCGACGATCGAGTCGGCGAACCTGCCCGGAAAGGTCATGAGGTGGTCAGTCGCAACGGACCCGGTGATGAGGACAGCCATGGGGCAAGACCTTATCGGTCGATACGCCATACTCGCCCTCATGAGGACACGACGAATCATCGCGGCCGTAGCCCTGTGCGCTGTTCCGCTCTCGATCGCGGCGTGCGGCGGGAGTGAGTCGGCCATCCCGAACCTCAAGGGAGTCTGGAAGGGCCACTACGAATTCCCCTCCCCCGACAAGACCTTGCACGCTTCCGATCTCACCCTCGAGATCGTCAAGCAGGAGGGGTCAGTCGTGTGGGGCGTCGAGACCTGGACGGACAAGGGCACCGTCATGCATGCCGATCTCCTCGGCTCGCTGTCGAGCGACAACACCTCGGTGATCTTGTCGGAGGTCGGCGGATTCTTCTCCGGCAATGTCGGCGATAACTCCATGCGCCTGCGGTTCGTGCGCACCGATGACCCGCCCACCGCCTTCGTCGTGACCGTGACACGCGGCAACTGATCAGGACAAGCGAAAGGCCCGCCGACATCGGCGGGCCTTTCACATGAGTCGTGGTCTAGCTGAACGAGTCACCGCATGCGCACGAGCCCGTGGCATTGGGGTTGTCGATGGTGAAGCCCTGCTTCTCGATGGTGTCGACGAAGTCGACGGTCGCGCCGTTGAGGTACGGGGCGCTCATCCGGTCGGTGACGACCGAGACGCCGTCGAAGTCCTTCGAGACATCGCCATCGAGGCTGCGGTCATCGAAGAAGAGCTGGTAGCGAAGGCCAGAGCAACCGCCGGGCTGCACGGCCACGCGCAGGGCGAGATCATCTCGGCCCTCGGCCTCGAGCAGGGCCTTGACCTTGGCGGCCGCGATCTCGGTGAGGACGATGCCGTCGCCGGTGATGATCTCGACGGGCACAGCGGTTTCAGTCGACATGTGTGGCCTTTCAGGTGAGGTAAGCCTTAGTCAGGAGTGTATGCCAGGTCCAACGCCTCCGCCTAGCGACCTATTCCCGGGTCGGGGGTGTCCCCCTGTCGCCCGGACGGCACAGCCCGCTGGCCGCACTCCCCGCATAAGCAACAATGTGCCCGTGACATCACAGGTGGATCCGCAGCCGACCCCGCTGGCGCTCCTGCTGCTCGGGCGTGGAGCCGATGCC
>JBEGLG010000215.1:0-9342 GCA_041183645.1 Actinomycetota bacterium
CGCAGGAGGCCAGGCGGTACTTGTCCTCTGGCTCGGCCATGGCATACGTCATTCGGTCTGAGTCGGGCAGGCTCACGCGCACCTCGACGCAATTTGCCGGTGCGATGTAGCCCTGGGTCTCGATGTCCTTCCACGGCGCGTCATAGCGCTTCGGTCCGATGAGCGAGAACACCTCGCCTTCCTGGCCGTCCTCGCGCACGAGAGTCGCGGTCAGGCCAAGGCGACGACGTGACTGGATGTCTGCGGTGAAACGGAAGATGGGCGCAGGCAGCAGGTGCACCTCGTCATAGATGATCAAGCCCCAGTCACGGGAGTCGAAGACCTCAAGGTGCGGGTAGATGCCCTGCCGCTTGGTGGTCATCACCTGGTACGTGGCGATGGTGACGGGACGGATCTCCTTGCGGGCTCCGCTGTACTCGCCGATCTCGTCGGGGGTGAGTGTTGTGCGTCGCAGGAGCTCCTCGCGCCACTGCCGCGCGCTCACCGTGTTCGTGACGAGGATGAGAGTGGTGGCCTGCGCGAGTGCCATGGCGAGGGCCCCGACGATGGTCTTGCCGGCGCCGCAGGGGAGTACGACGACCCCAGAGCCTCCGTGCCAGAAGCCCTCTGCCGCCTCGGTCTGATAGGGCCGGGGCTGCCAGTCGGTGGCATCCAGGCCGATGGCGTGGCGCTCGCCGTCGACATAACCGGCGATGTCCTCGGCCGGCCAGCCGAGCTTCACGAGAGCCTGCTTGACGTGTCCGCGCTCGCTCGGATGCACGGCGATCGTGGTGTCGTCGAACCGGGTGCCGAGCAGTGGTGCGATCTTCTTGCTGCGGATGACCTCCTCGAGCACCGCGGTGTCGATGGCCTGGAGTACCAGCCCGTGCACCGGATGATTGGCGAGCTGGAGTCGTCCGTAGCGCGACATGGTGTCGGCGACGTCAATGAGCAGCGCATGCGGCACGGGATAGCGCGAGTAGCGAATCAGGGTGTCGATGACCTGCTCGGCATCGTGCCCGGCGGCCCGTGCATTCCACAGGCCCAGGGGAGTCAGGCGGTAGGTGTGAATGTGCTCGGGCGCGCGCTCGAGCTCGGCGAAGGGCGCGATCGCGCGGCGGCAATCGGCCGCGAGGGCATGGTCGACCTCGAGCAGCAGCGTCTTGTCGCTCTGCACGATCAGGGGGCCGTCGGCCACTCTCGAACTCCTTCGTCGGCGCCGATATCCGAATCGGCGACCCTCCAGGCTACCGCTACGGTGGAGACATGCCGAATGCGCTGGATTCCGCCCTCGTGCAGGCACAGGCCGATGCCGACGCCGCGGGCATTCGCGTCGTGCTCATTGACCGAAATGACGGCTACGACGACGTGCGCGCTGTCTTCGACACCGTGTGGGGCGACTACGACGGAACCCAGGTGCAGCCCGACGTCCTACGTGCGATCACCTACGCCGGTGGATACGCGTGCGTGGCCTATGCCGACGATGTCGCGGTCGGATCCTGCTTCGGCGTGGTCGGTCGCTCGCAGGTCGGCGGTCACTGGCATGACCACCTTCACTCGCACTCCGCCGCAGTGATCGAGGAGTATCGCAATCGCAGCGTGGGCAAGGCGATGAAGAGCCATCAGCGGGCCTGGGCCCTGGGCCAGGGTCTCGATTCCATCCAGTGGACCTTCGACCCGTTGATGCGACGAAATGCGCGGCTGAACCTGCTCAAGCTCGGCGCGCAGGCCATTGCCTACGAGGTAAACATGTATGGCTCCCTGGGTGACTTGGTGAATCTCGACGACCCCACCGATCGACTCCTGCTGAACTGGGATCTGGCGAGTGATCGGGTAGCCACGGCACTGCACACCGGCCTCAGCCCGCTCGTGGTGTCTGACTTCCCCGACGCAACCCTCGTCGAGGCACCCGATGACATCGCGGCCCTTCGCATCGGTGATCCTGCTGCCGCACACGACGCACGACTTCGCATGCGCGAGCGGATGCTCGATGCCTTCGGCCGCGGTCTCGTCCTGCAGGGAGTCACCGACTCCGGAACCTATGTCTTCACTCCACCTTCGGCCTGAGCAAGGGAGCAGCATGACCAGCATCGATCTCATCCGTCTACACCGCATGGCCCTGCCGCTGATCAAGCCGTTCCGTACGTCCATGGCGATCGAGACCCATCGAGATCTCTATCTGGTCGAGGCCGTGACCGATACGGGCATCAGCGGCTGGGGTGAGTGCGTCTCGATGGACTGGCCCGGCTACACCCACGAGTACACCGATGGTGCCTGGGACGTCACGCTCGAATTCCTGCTGCCGCGTCTCGCCGAGGTACGCCATGATCCGAGCCCCGAGGCGGTGCGCCGCAAGCTCGAGGAGGTCAAGGGCAACGAGATGGCTCGCACGGCCGTGTCGACCGCAGTGCTCGATGCCTGGCTCCGAGTCGAAGGCCGCTCGCTCGGTGACTACCTCGGCGCGAACAAGCCGGCGGTCGATGCGGGAGTCTCGGTCGGCATCCCCGAGCACGAGACGATTGACGAGTTGCTCGAGGAAGTGTCGGGGTACATCGATGCCGGGTATAAGCGCATCAAGCTGAAGATCCAGCCCGGCTGGGATCTCGAGCCGATTCGCGCGGTGCGTGCCTCATGGCCGACCATTCCGCTCCAGGTCGATGCGAATCAGGCATACGAACGCAGCGATGCGCGGCACCTTCAGTCATTCGACGAATTCGGCATGCTCCTGATCGAGCAGCCGCTGCCGGAGTACGACTGGGTCGGGCACGTGGAGATCGCTGCCGCCTGCGACACCCCGATCTGCCTCGACGAGTCGATTCTGTCGCTGGGTCACACCGAGGCGGCACTCGACTTCAAGGCGGCCGACATCATCAACATCAAGCCGGCTCGTGTCGGCGGCCTGCTCGAGTCCGTCGATATCCACGACCTGTGCCTGTCGCGCGGGGTCCCGGTCTGGTGCGGCGGAATGCTGGAGACAGGTATCGGTCGCGCAGCGAATGTCGCGCTGGCAGCGATGCCCGGCTTCACCCTCCCGGGAGATACCTCGGCCTCCGCCCGCTACTTCGCTGTCGACATCACCGAGCCCTTCGTGCTCGAGGACGGGCAGCTGCGTGTGCCCACCGGTCCGGGCATCGGCGTCGACCCGATTCCGGCCTACCTCGACGAGCTCACCAGCGAGGTCGCTGAGATCGAGTTCTCGAACTGACGCGATCGACTACCCCTCGAGGGGTGCCACTCCGCTGACGCGGGCAATGGTGAAGGTGCGCACCTGCTCGGTGCGGTGATCGAAGGCGGTCATCGTGCCACCGCCGAGGCGAATCGGATCAACGATCTGGTCAGTGTTGGTGCCGTCGGTATCGGCGTAGCTGATCCACATCGGGGAATTCTCGGCAATGGCTACCTTCAGCGCCGCGATGATGGCAGCGCTGCTGCTTCGCGGGATGGCTCCGGCGCTTGCCGGGCCGGCAACAGTGGTGCCGCGCGGCGCCGACTGCGAGCGCTCGCTCGCGCGAAGTGCCTTGAGGGCTGCGGTGATCAGGGTCTCCGGGTTCCGGCGGCTGCTCACGGCCTTCGCCGACTTCGGCGTGGCCGTGCGACGCTCATCGGATCGGCGCACGACAACCGTGCCATCAGGTGCCTCAGCGGCAGGTGCGAAGCCGCTCTCGCGGAGAGTAGCGATGACCTCGGATGCGGGTGCCTGGCTGACGAGAACGGTGCTGGCAATCCGGTGAAGGACCAGCGACTTCATTCGACGGTCGCCCAACAAGGTTGCGAGGGTGCCGGGCTCATCGCAGCGGATGTACGACATTGCGGTGCCCACGCGCACGGCACCGTGGCGTCGTGCAGTGTCGTCGATCAGGTAGACGAGAGCCTGTGGCAGCTGCGTGGCGGAGGCCGCGGTGAGGAGCTCCTGAATTCCCTCGGAATCCCAGCCGATGTCGAGTGCGCGGCGAATGGACTCCGGCGTGATGCGGTAGGCCGTGGCATGACCGCGCGACTCGATGTCGGCAAGCACGCGCAATTGGCGCGACAGGGATGCGGTGAGCGGGCCGGGGGCGATCATGGTCATGTCGCCCTGCAGCAGCACGTGATCGATCTCGGCGGGGAGCCAGGAGGTGATCGCGGCGACGGCATCGCTGTCGCCGATCAGGGCTCGGCCTGCGGTGGTCAGGGAGCCCGCGGCGATGACTCCGAGCGCGGTGGCCTCGTGGATCGTGGCGTCGAGCGCCTGATCGCGCAGCGCCCCCCGGCGACGCGGATGTCGATCATCGAGCACGGCGCGCAATGAGTCGATATCGATGGACTTCCCGACCGGGATCTCGGCCATCAGTTCGAGGATGCTCCTGCGCACGAGCACGACTGCACGTCGATCGGCATCGGCGGTCAGGAGATTGGTGCGGTCGTCGGCTCGCGATGACAGCCGCGGCATGGTGAGCCACGCCTGCGCGAGAGCGGACCACTGCTGACCGCTGCTCAGCACCAGCCAGCGGTCGTAGGCGTCAGTCGGAACCCAGTGCGGGTTCTCCTCCTGATCGTCGGCCAGTAATCCGGCCGCATGCGCGAGCTCGATCCATAGGGCGGACTGCGAGACGTCGACACCGAGCATGCGGGTGATGGCCGCAAAGTCGCGAATGCTGAGCCCGCCTGATCTAAGTACCGGCGGTGGCTCGGTTGCCCAGGCATCGAGTACCTCGCGCACATGCGCCACGGTCTCGAGTGCGCTCAGGCCGGACTGCTCGTCGACGAAGGCAGCATCGTGCTCGGCCACGATCACCGGTTCGGGACGGGGCCAGGTGACCGTGGCATCGCCGACGAGATCGCGCACGGCCGAGATCGCTCGCACCGATGCGGTCGGGCCCCAGATCAGGCCGAGGGTGCGAATCTCCTCCAGGCTTGCGGCGATCACCGCCTTGTCCGAGATGTGCTCGCCGGCTGCCTTCGTGATCGCGGCGGTCGTAACGGGGGCATCGGCCGACATCCGGGCTACTAGTCCGAGCACGTAGAGGGAGGGGGCACCCAGGGGGTCGAGGCAGCGGGAGACGGACGGCCCGGTGGTGGCCCGGGCGGCCAGGGAGGTGATGTCGGAGGCCACCGGCTGAAGGAGATCGGGGCGTCGGCGCAGCAGTTCGGCCAGCTCGGAGTCGGAGCGACCGCGAAGATCATCGGCCAGGCTGCGCGGCGGGGCAGCCTGGGCGGGGGTCACCCGAACAACTCTATGCGGCATGGCCCAAGTACCCTTCTACGCATGCCTACGGGAACAGTGAAGTGGTACGACGCCGACAAGGGCTTCGGTTTCGTGACGTCCGATGAGGGCGAGGACGTCTTCGTCCACGTCTCGACCCTGCCCGCCGGCGTGCCCGCACTCAAGCCCGGCACCAAGATCGAATTCGGCGTCGTCGACGGTCGTCGTGGCAAGCAGGCCCTCTCGGTGACCGTGCTCAGCGCCCCGCCGTCGATCGTCAAGGGCTCCCGCAAGGCGGCCGGCGATCTCGCAGGTCAGATCGAGGATCTCATCAAGGTTCTCGACTCGGTCTCCGGCGATCTCCAGCGCGGCAAGTACCCGCCGGATGCGAAGTCGCAGAAGATCGCGGCCGTGCTGCGTGCGGTCGCCAACGACCTCGACGTCTAGGCGTTATTGAGTTCGAACGCGTACCGCTCGCTACACGCTTACGCGTTCACGAACTCCACGATCGTCCACACGCAGAGAATCGCCAGGATTACTCCTGACACGAGGCGAATGCGCCACAGCGGCACCTTCTGCTGAAGCCAGCGACCGATGACCACGGCGATACCGGCGACCACCATCAGGGCACCCCACGAGCCCAGGAACACTGACAGTGGTGACCCGGTGCGCGCAGCGAGACCGGCGGTGAACAGCTGCGAGAGGTCACCCCATTCCGCGGCGAAGATCACGATGAAGCTGGTGAGGAAGGCTCGCTTGGGGGAGTGCGACTCCTGATCCTTCACCTTCGCCAGGACTTCGTCCTCCTCCTCGCGCTCAGCTTCGAGTTCGCTCGAGCGCGACGACAGGCCGCCCTTGATCAGCAGAACGGCGCCGATACCGAAGAGAAGGGCAGTGATGGCCATGACCGGCCGCTGGGGGAGCAGGGCGAGTACGCCGCCCACTGTGACGGCAATGATCATCTGCACACCGAAGGCCGCCGAGACCCCGAGCCACACGGGCAGGTGCTTGTATCGAGTGGCCAGCACGAGCGTGGCGATCAGTGTCTTGTCAGGCAGTTCGGCGGGGAAGATCAGGATGAAAGTACCGACGATGATCGCGAGGTCGAGGCTCATAACGCGGTCGAGACTACCCACTGGAGCAGGGCCATCTCGTGCTGGGAGAGAATGGTGACGTGGACACCGCCCCTGACCTGACCGACAGCCTGCTGACGGCTGCCGTCGACCTGGCTCGTGACGCCGCCAACGTCGAGGCAGGCGGCGACTGGGTGGGCGATCACCTCGAGGTCGCGATGGAGGGCGAGCGCCTGGCCACCCACCTCTTTGCCTGCACCAACCCCGCGTATCGCGGCTGGCGCTGGGCGGTCACGGTTACCCGTGCCGAGGGCTTCGACGAGGTGACGATCACCGATGCCGTGCTTCTTCCCGGGCCTGATTCGCTCGTGGCACCTGCGTGGGTGCCGTGGGCCGATCGCGTACGCCCGGGTGATCTCGGGCCCGGCGACGTCCTGCCCACTGATGCGCATGACCTGCGGCTCGTGCCGGGATTCACCGATGAGGACTCCCTTGAGGGTCTCGGCTCGCTCGCGCCCCTGTCGCCCGGCATGTGGGAGCTCGGCCTCGGCCGTGCCCGCGTGCTCTCGGTACTCGGACGCGATGAGGCGACCGAGCGCTGGGAGGAAGGCGACTTCGGTGCCGAATCGCCGATGGCCAAGGCGGCCGGCCAGCCCTGTGGCACCTGCGGATTCCTGATGATCCTGGGCGGGACCCTCGGCCAGGCCTTCGGTGTCTGCGCCAATGCCTTCGCGCCGGCCGATGGACGTGTGGTGGCGCTCAACTACGGATGCGGCGCGCACTCCGAGGTCGAGGGCGGCGAGGTTGAGGGCATGGCGATTGCCGTGACCGACGAGCAGGGCTGGGACCACGTCGATCTCAGTGATGTCGAGGATCTTCCGGCCGACGAGCCGGTCGAGGTCAGTGCGGTCGAAACCGACGAGGCGATAGCGGATGACACAGTCACTGCCGACCTCGACGATGCGCTCGCGGCCGACGCCATCTCGGTTGCCGACGAGCCCGTCGACTCCGACGAGGCCTGAGCTCGCGCGAGCTAGCGAGCGGCGCCGCCCTCGCGGCGGCGTCGGTACAGCACGTAAGCGATACCGCCCAGGCCGCTGATGATGCCGACCGCGCAGGCGCCGAACCACCACGTGGTGCCTGCCGTCTCAAGTGAGTCACGGACGAGCAGCAGCGCGACCGCGGCGAGAGCCCAGGCCACGGTGCCGATGGCGATCGGCGTAAGTGCGTCGCCATTCGACAGTGATGTGCTGATCGATCCGCTCCGGGCCATGGGTCAACGGTACCGAGGCACCGACCGCTGAGTCACGCGTGATCCCTTAGGCTGCCGACATGAGCCCGCGCACGCGTCGTTTCGTCACACTCGCCGTGCTCGTGGCTGTCGTGGCGGCCGTCGCGATCTCGGCGCTGGTCCGCTGAAGCGCCTCCTCGCCCTCGCCGCACTCTTGATCGGGGGTGCCGGCCTCGTCATCTGCGCGGCTCCGTCAGCGGGTGCCGCTGACACGAACGTGGTCTGCAGATTCTCGGATAAGCGCTTCACCGAGATCAGTGGCATGGCGCCGTCGCTCCGGCATCCCGGCGTTCTGTATCTCCACAATGACTCGGGAGATGGTCCGTTCATCTACGCGGTCGACGCCACGACATGTCGCACTCTGGCAACGCTGACGGTGCGCGGCATGAATGCCCGTGACGCTGAGGCGATTTCGACGGGCCGTGACTCGAACGGTCATGCGGTGATCTGGTTTGCCGATATCGGCGACAACCTCGATTCGTGGCCGTACGTGCGCCTCAACTCGATACGCGAGCCGAAGCGACTGCGCGACAGGAGTGTCTCCGCAGTCTCGTACCGTTTCAGCTATTCGGATATTCCGCACAATGCCGAGGCGCTGCTCGCGAATCCGGCGAAGTCGCAGCTCTGGGTCGTGACGAAGCAGCTCGCGCACGGCTCGCTGTACTCGCTGCCAGTGCCCTTGCGATCTGGAGTCGTCAATATCGCGCGCAGGATTCGTCGCGAGGGCGGTCTGATCACGGATGGCGCAGTCTCTCCCGATGGGCTGCGTTACGTGCTACGCGACTACGACGACGCATATGTCTACGCCGGGCTTCCGCCGGGGCGTCTCCTCGCGACCGTGCCATTGCCGTTCCAACTGCAGGGCGAGGCGATCGCGTGGGCGCCCGATGGCCGCTCACTCCTGATCGCGAGCGAGCGGGATAAGCGGTTGATCCGTGTCACGCTGCCCTTGAGCGCCATGGCCGTGCGCTAGGAGTGAGCGAGACTCTCGGTGGTCACGGGCTTCGCGAAGACCAGCACCATCTGGGTGATCAGCAAGAGAGGCACCACGACAAATGCCGTGTGAATCGAGACGCTTGAGGCCAGTGCGCCGAGGATGAACGGCGCCACGGCGATGGCGCCTGTGGTGAAGGCAAGGGTGGTACCCGCTGCGCGGTCAGTCAGCCCCGGCGCGGTGCGCAGGATGCGCGCCATGCTCAGCGGCCAGACCACTGAGAAGCTCACGCCGGTAAGGAAGAGGAAGGTGAGCACGACTGCGGGCGCGGTAGTGAGCCAAGTCAGCAGGAACGTGATGAGTGATGCGACCAGCGAGGCTCGAAGCAAGGACTCCGAGTGCACCTTCTGTGCCAATCGCGAGCCGAAGGCGCGACCGAGGAAGATTCCGCCAGTGAGCGCGGCGAGACCGGCGGCGGCAGCACCGGGGCTCATGCCCGCCTGCTCGCGCAGGAGATCGGCGCCCCACAGGCTCATGCAGAATTCGGCACCCATGTAGCAGGTACCAGCCATGATGGCCCAGAAGGTCAGGCCCGGCAGCTTGCCGTGAGTCTTGCGCGTGGCGGCGCCACCTGCAGTTCCGTACTCGCTGGTGCGACGGCCGCGGATGATTTCGATGACCGCGAAGGCCACGACGGCAACGCCGACACCGCCGCGCCAGCCGAGAAACGTGGTGGTCGCGAAGCCCACGGCAAGCGGGCCCAGGAGGCCCATGAGTGCGGCCCATGCGGTGCTCTCGGTCAGCGCGGCCGGTGTGGCCTTCCCCTGGTGCACGCCGATGAAGGAGTTCACGCACACGACGAGGAGGTTGCCGAAGAAGCAGG
>JBEGLG010000216.1:0-2730 GCA_041183645.1 Actinomycetota bacterium
GGTAGCGCGCTTCGTTCGGGACGAAGAGGTCGTGGGTTCGAATCCCGCCACCCCGACTCAGGGTCGGGGGCCGAGAAATCGGCCCCCGACCGCTTCTTGGCAGGAGTCTGATGAGCACACCGGATCGCCGTCCCAAGGCCACTGACCTGGGCAAGACCACCGGGGCCTTCGTGCGCTCGGCCGGCTGGCGATCGGTCAATCTCCACACCCATATCTCCCTGGTGAACCGCTACGTCTACTTCGAGGTGCCCAAGGCCGGCTGCGGCACGATGAAGGCCACCCTGGGCGGCCTGGAGGCGGCACGACTCAGCACAGGGGCGGTCGAGCGAGTGCAGGAGCGCCCGCATGATCGCTCGCTGATGACCCCGTTCGTCAAGCCCTTCCAGCTGCCCGCCGATCAGCTCGAGGACGCCCTCACCAGCCGCAAGTTCCACCGGTTCTCGGTCGTCCGTGAGCCCGCCTCGCGACTGCTCTCGGGCTACCTGGAGAAGATCTGCCAGGGCCTGCAGCAGGCCCAGCCGATTTTCGACATCCTCGTCGAGCAAGGTCACGCACCCGATTCCCCCAGCGACATCTCCTTCGCTCAGTTCGTCGACGTCGTCACGGCGATGCCCTCGCGCGATCAGGATCCGCACTGGCGCCGGCAGACCGATCAGATCGGGTACGGCATCGTGAAGTTCGACGAGATCATCAGGCTCAATGAGCTCGACGCCTCATGGGACAAAGTCGCGAAGCTCACGCGCACGCCCGATCTTCAGGATCAGTTCTTCTGCCGCAACTCGACCGGAGCCAGCTCGAAGATCACCGATTTCTACACGCCCGAGCTGCTTGCGAAGGTCGTCGAGTCGTACGCCGACGACTACAAGGAATTCGGCTTCGCCGTTCCCTCGCTCAGCCGCTGAGCGATCGAACTACGCGAGGTCGGCGGCGACGATCTCGGCAATCTGCACGGCGTTGAGCGCCGCACCCTTGCGGAGATTGTCATTGCTGATGAACAGCGCGATACCGCGACCGCCGGGCACGCTCTGGTCGGCGCGAATGCGACCCACGAACGACGGATCTGCGCCGGCCGCCTGAAGCGGCGTGGGCACATCGGTGACTTCGACGCCCGGGGCGTTCTCGAGCAGCTCAGTGGCGCGCTCGGGAGAGATCGGACGAGCGAACTCGGCATTGATGGCGAGCGAGTGACCCGAGAAAACCGGCACGCGCACGCAAGTACCCGAGACGAGTAGTTCGGGGATACCGAGAATCTTGCGACTCTCGTTGCGCAGCTTCTGCTCCTCGTCGGTCTCGAGCGAGCCATCGCCGGCGATGCTGCCGGCCAGCGGCACGACATCGAACGCGATCGTGCGCACGTACTTGTTCGGTGCGGGGAAGTGAACTGCCGAGCCGTCGTGCGTGAGCGCAGCGATGTCCTGGGTGACTGCTGAGCGGATCTGCGACTCGAGTTCCTCGACACCGGCAAGGCCACTGCCGGATACCGCCTGGTACGAGCTCACGATGAGTCGCTCGAGCCCGGCCTCCTCATGAAGCGGGCGAAGCACCGGCATGGCGGCCATGGTGGTGCAGTTCGGATTGGCGATGATCCCCTTCTTGGCATCCTTGATCGCCTCGGGGTTCACCTCGCTCACGACCAGCGGAACGTCGGGATCCATGCGGAAGGCAGAGGAGTTGTCGATCACGATGGCGCCGGCCTCGGCGAAGCGCGGACCCTGGGCCTTGGAGGTTGCACCGCCTGCGGAGAACAGGGCGATATCGATGCCGGAGACATCAGCAGTCGCGGCGTCTTCCACCACGATCTCGCCGCCCTTCCAAGGAAGGGTCGAGCCCGCGGAACGAGCGGACGCGAAGAAGCGCACGCTCTCGAGCGGGAAGTCGCGCTCCTCGAGCAAACGACGCATGACCGCGCCGACCTGACCGGTAGCGCCGACCACGGCAACAACGGGCTTGCGACTCATCGACCCGTACCTCCGTAGACCACGGCCTCGCCGTCGGCATCGAGGCCGAATGCGGTGTGGAGTGCCTGAACGGCCTTCTTGGCATCGCCAACGCGAGTCACGACCGAGATGCGGATCTCAGAAGTCGAGATCATCTCGACGTTGATGCCGTTCTCGGCCAGTGCCTCGAAGAAGGTGGCAGAGACACCGGGATGCGAGCGCATTCCGGCGCCCACGAGCGAGACCTTGGCGATCTCCTCGTCGATGATGAGATCCTCGAATGCGATATCGGCGCGCTTGGCATCGATGGCTGCCAGGGCCTTCTTCGCCGAGCCCGAGGGCGTGGTGAACGTGACATCGGTGCGACCGGTGGATGCCGCGGAGACGTTCTGCACGATCATGTCGATGTTGACGCCCGCGTCGGCGAGTGCGCCGAAGATCGCTGCGGCCTGACCGGGCTTGTCGGGAACTCCGACCACGGTGATCTTGGCATCGTTCACGTCTGCGGCGACACCGGAGATGATCGGCTGTTCCATGGCTTTTCCTTCGGCAATTGCGGCCTCGATGGCCGCAGGTGACATCACGAGAGTGCCCTCGCGGTGCGAGAACGATGAGCGAACGTGGATGGGCAGGTCGAAGCGACGGGCGTACTCGACGCAGCGAAGGTGCAGGACCTTCGCGCCGACGGCCGCGAGCTCGAGCATCTCCTCATAGGTGATGAACGGAACCTGGCGAGCCGCGGGAACGACGCGCGGGTCAGCGCTGAACACGCCGTCGACGTCGGTGTAGATCT
>JBEGLG010000217.1:0-3339 GCA_041183645.1 Actinomycetota bacterium
ACCGACCAGAATCACCTCACTCGCGACCATCAGGTGCAGGTCAGCCAGGTGGTCGTGAATCCCGGCTGGAACGCCTCCACGTATTCGGGTGACCTCGCGCTGATCGGACTCGGATCCCCGGTTGTCATGAGTCCATCGGTGCAGCCTGTGTCACTTCCGCTGGTGCAGGACCCAAGCGCCTGGCCGGCTGCAGGTGAGTCGGCAACTATCAGCGGTTGGGGCACCACCACGATCAACGGATCGTCGTCGCCACTTCTTCGTGCCGCAACCGTGCAGATCCTCACGTCGCCCACCGACCCGAAGTGCGGTGAGTACGGCACCAGCTTCGTTCCGGGTAATCACGTGTGCGCCGGAATGCCGCAGGGAGGTGTCGATGCGTGTCAGGGCGACAGCGGCGGACCGCTCACGGTGGCTGTCAGCGGCACACCCGTTCTTGCCGGCATTGTCAGCAGCGGCAGTGGCTGCGCAGATCCCAAGTACCCCGGGCTCTACTCGCGCGTGACGTCATTCCTGCCCTGGCTTCGCCAGGTCGCCGCGCTTCCGCAGTCACCGCCCGGCCCTCCCACGGCGTTACAGGTCAAGGCGCTTCAGGGCGGTCGCGCGTACGTGAGCTGGACACCTCCGGTCAACGACGGTGGCGCGAAAGTCACCTACGTCGTGTCGTCATCGGCCGATCAGCGCACGTGCTCAGTCGAGGTCACGTCATGTGTAGTTACCGGCCTGACTGTGGGAAGTTCGTACACGTTCACCGCCACCGCGGGTAATTCCATCGGGCAGAGCGGATCCTCGGCGCCCTCCGCCGCGATCACCGCGGTCAGTGGCACGGCGAAGGTCGGATCAACGGTGCGGCGGACGACCGTGCTGCGCTGGGCAGGGAAGTCCAGCGGTGCGATGGTTGCCGTCACGGCGGCGCAATGCCGAGTGAATTCCCGTGGCGTTCAACTCGTGCGTGCAGGCCGGTGCTCGGTGAGGGTCGCCGGCTCAGCCAAGAAGGTCGTGATCCTCGCTGTCGCCTAGCGGCGCGTCATGACGCTCGATCGCCACCGCACGAACCTCGCCATCGAGGAAAGCTCGATGAATCACGACGAAGGCCCCGGGAGACATCTTCGGGTCCAGCCGAGGATCGTCGGAGGGGAGCCCGAGAGTCTCCGCGAGCGCGGACATGATCGTTGGCATGACCGGTCGATGCGAGCAGATCACCGAAGGCTCGGGGGATTCCGCAATTCGGCGAATTGCCTTGGCCGCACGCTTGGGATTCTCGTGGTGAGCTTCCTCGCTGAGTGAGGTCTCGAGCTCGAGCTTGCTGTCGAGAGTCTTGACGAATCTCCGGACAGTCTCGGTGCAGCGAGTGGAATCCGAGGAGTGCACCGACGTGATGCCGTAAGCATCGAGCAGCGCCACGAGTGCCTTGCTCTGCGTACGACCCTTGCCCGAGAGCGGACGCAAAGCATCGTCCTTGCCCGAGTAGTCGGATCGCTTCATGGCCTTGGCATGGCGAAGGATGACGAGCGGCGAGGTCTCGGGCACGGTGAGCGCCTCGCTGACCAGTTCGCGGTCGTGCGCGTAGGTGAGGATGCCGGCAGCGCGGTCGATGGGAACCCAGCGGATCTCGTCGATCTCCTCGTCGGGGGCGAAACCCTCGTCCTCGCGAATCACGGCCAGCCAGTAGTCGACTGTCTTGGGTCGGCCGAGGGCGGTGTACGACTGCCGGGGCAGGGGAGCGCGCAGCGCCACGATGAGCCCGGTCTCCTCGGCGCACTCGCGCACGGCCGTCTCGAGAAGATGCTCGCCGGGATCGACCTTGCCCTTGGGCAGCGACCAGTCGCTTCGATGGGGGCGATGAACGATGAGTACCTCGGGGAATGAATCGGTGTCGCGCAGTACTACTACGCCGGCGGCGCGCACGACATCGGTATCGGGAGTATCGGTCACAGCCACTCCACCTTCCTGGCCGCCTTCTTGATATCGGGCCAGGCATCCATGAAGCGATAGCGGTCGAGGATCTCCTCATCGCTCTCGTACTCGTACAGGCGACCGAGCAGTAGTCCGACTGCACCCGACGTGCCCGGCGAGGTCGCGAGGGAGGTCAGGGTGTCCTGCGCGACATGGGCGTCCTGATGGATGCCGAGCAGGCCGGTGGCAATGGCCAGTGCGTGAGCCAGTCGCTTGACCGGCTTGCCCTCGAGGGGCGCGAGTGCCTCCATCGCGTACCGCGCGCGCTTGGCGAGGATGCGTGCGTGATGCCACTCGCCTGACGGTGAGTCGATCTCGAGCGCCCGGACGGCATTGCGAAACTCATTCCAGGCAGAAGCGGCAAGCCGCGGCATCGCCTGGGTGTAGTCGGCATAGGCGAGAGGCAGTGCGCTCGGATTGCGTGCGGCATCGATGAGATCCTCGATGAGGTACTGATGTCGATCGCTGCGCAACGCCGCGAGCGCACTCGCTCGAGCCGACTGCAGGCGCTGGCCCACGCGCGCCACCAGGAACTCGGTGACTCGCGCGGAGTCAGCCTCGCCGAGAGCCCCGGCGTGATCGAGGAGCCGGCCGAGCAGCACCTCGGTATCGCGAATGGCTCCGAGCTCACTCGCGACCCATGCGAGCTCATCGCTCATGCGCGTGCGCCACTCCGGGTCGAAGAAGTCGCCGTACGTGTGCAGGAAGGCGCGGAGCCGGCGCGCCGCGACGCGCATGGCGTGCGCGGCATCGGGAGCGTCGCGACGTACGTCGACGTCAGCGAGCATGAGCGATCGCACACCGGAGGAGATGGCGACGCCGATGACGTCGACCGCCATGACGTGCGAGGAGGGGAGCCGGGGCTCCGGCACATCGCATTCGCCTGCGGCCCGGGCGCCGAGAGCGGATGCGGCCTTGCTGGACGTACCGAGCTTGCCGCCCGCGGCGAGGAACTGCTCGACCACGTATTCCATGCAGGTAATCGATGCGGGGTCGGCCGCATCGGCTGCCTCCACCTCGACCTCACGGAACTGCAAATCCGGCTGTCCGGGCAGGCGCACGGTCACGCGGTCATCGACGACCTCGGCCAGCATCCGCCCCTCGCCATCGACGATGGAGACCGGCGTGCGCAGGGTCTCGACGACGACCTGCGGCTTCAGTGGCTTCTCGCCGATCAGGGGAGAGACGATGTCACCGAGTCGAGCGGGCACGTGCTCGGAAAGAGGCTGTCGAACCTCGTCGCGATCGCCGGCATGACCTCCGGTCACGGGCAGCTTCAGGTGCCAGCCCTGATCGAGACCACCCTCGCGCCGACGGAGGGTGATGCGCCAGCGAAACAGCGTGAGCTCGTCGGTGTCGTAGTAGTCGGCGTTCATGGTGAATGCC
>JBEGLG010000218.1:0-2541 GCA_041183645.1 Actinomycetota bacterium
GATGCCCACGCAGTGGTACAACATCGTTCCCGATCTGCCTGCGCCGCCGCCCCCGCCGCTGCACCCGGGTCGCATGGATCCCGTCGGCCCCGACGACCTGCTGCCGCTGTTCCCGATCGACCTGATCATGCAGGAGGTCTCGCAGGATCGATACATCGATATCCCGGGCGGCGTGCTCGACGTCTACCGCCAGTGGAGGCCGTCACCGCTCTTCCGTGCTCATCGCCTCGAGAAGGCACTCGGCACACCTGCACGTATCTATTACAAGTACGAGGGTGTCTCGCCCGCCGGCTCGCACAAGACGAATACCTCGGTGCCGCAGGCGTACTACAACAAGAAGGACGGCACCAAGAAGCTCACCACCGAGACAGGTGCCGGCCAGTGGGGCACCGCGCTCTCGTTCGCCTGCGCTCTGTACGACCTCGAGTGCGAGGTGTGGCAGGTCGGCGCATCGTTCGATGCGAAGCCGTACCGCCGCCTGATGATCGAGGCCTTCGGCGGCAACGTGCACCGCTCGCCGTCGGATCTCACGGCCATCGGCCGCGAGCTCGCCAAGGATCCGAAGAACTGGAGTGGCTCACTCGGTATCGCGATCTCCGAAGCTGTCGAGGTGGCCGCCACGAATGAGAACGTGCGCTACGCACTCGGCTCCGTGCTCAACCACGTGCTGCTGCACCAGACCATCATCGGCGAGGAAGCCCTTCTGCAGCTCGAGATGGCGGGCGATACGCCGACGCACATCGTCGGCTGCACCGGTGGTGGCTCGAACTTCGGCGGTCTCTCCTTCCCGTTCATGCGCGAGAAGATGGCCGGCAAGATCAATCCGCGCATCATCGCGGCCGAGCCGGCCTCGTGCCCCTCGCTCACGCGTGGCGAGTACCGCTACGACTTCGGCGACACTGCAGGCATGACTCCGCTCATGAAGATGCACACCCTGGGTCACGACTTCATCCCCGATCCGATTCACGCCGGTGGCCTGCGTTACCACGGCATGGCTCCGCTCATCTCGCACATCTACGAGCTGGGAATGATGGAGGCAGTCGCCGTTCCGCAGACCGAGTGCTTTGCCGCTGCCGTGCAGTTCGCGCGCACCGAGGGAATCGTCCCCGCGCCGGAGCCCACTCACGCACTTGCGCTCGCCGTGCGCGAGGCGCTCAAGGCGAAGGAAACAGGCGAGGAGACCGTCATCCTCACCGCTCTCTGCGGCCACGGTCACTTCGATCTCGCGGCTTACGACAACTACCTCAGCGGCTCGATGGTCGACGAGGAAGTCAGCGACGCGCGCTTCGCTGAGGCGCTGGCGACCATTCCCGAGGTGAATTTCGCCGGCTAGTTCGCACGTGAGTGAGCCCCCGCTGCCTTCGACCAGCGGGGGCTCACTCGTTCCCATGGAGGAGGAAACGGTCGTCGTGCCGAATTCGGTGCTATGGAGGAAGTACCGATCTCAGCGCTGACTTTCCAAGGCTCGCACTGCCTGCCTGAAGGGAGGCTGAGCGCGAGCGCTGTTCGTCCACGGATCTCGGTCTATCGCCTGCGTGGACGCGTAGCTAGGTTGAGCGCATGTTCGATGCCGCACTCGCCTCCGCCGTTCACCGCGCTGAGGATCATCACGGTCACATTCGACAGATCGAGATCGTCACCGATCTCTTCGAGGGTCACTACGAGGCAGTGACGACCGTCGATGAGGCATTCGCCGGCGCACTTCTCGGCCTCGGAGTCGCCGAGGCAGTCGATGGCGAGATCGTTGCGTTCGACGATGAGGTGTGGTGCATCCCGGCCGACGGAACCCCGGTGCGAGCCCGTGGCTCGCTGGGCATGCCGTTCGCAGTGGTGGCCGAGGGTGGCGAGGAGATCATCGAGGAGCTTCCCGCCGGCCTGACCTTCGACGGCATCACTGCGCACGTCGATCATGTGCTGTCACTTCTCGACAAGCATCATGATCACCTGGTTGCTGCCGTGCGCATCGACGGCGTATTTCGTGAGGTCCTGCTGCGCAGCGAGCCAGGGCAGCAGCCTCCCTACAAGCCGTTGACCGATGTTCTCGAGCATGAGGTGCAGTTCGAGTTCGGCGCGTGGACGGGCACACTCGTCGGATTCCGCTTCCCCGATGTCGAGGATGGTGAGGTGATCCCCGGGCTGCATCTGCACGCGCTCTCCCTCGATCGCCTCTCCGGCGGGCACTGCCACTACGCCACCGTCGTCACTGCAGTCCTGCATATCTGGGTCGACGACGTCGAGATCACGATCCCGCATCCGCACCTCGGCGCCGTGCTCGGCGCGTGATCAGACGCCCTAGGCTTCTCGCGTGATCCTGCATCGTGAGATTCATCCCGATCGTCCGCTCCTCGTCGTCGCGCTGGAGGAGGAGGCGGTTCACCTGCACGTGCATGCGCTGCCGATCCTGGTGACCGGCGTCGGCAAGGTGAACGCGGCGATCGCCGTGTCGACCATCCTCGGCACGCATCGCCCATCGAGCATCGTCAACCTCGGCACAGCCGGTGCCCTGCGTGACGGCGTCACGGGCACGCACGTCATCAGTTC
>JBEGLG010000219.1:0-5458 GCA_041183645.1 Actinomycetota bacterium
CCCGGTCATCAAGGTCGGCGACATGGACTCCGGTGCCTCCACCGTGGCTCGAGGACGCAATCCCGAGGATCCCGATGCGGGTATTCGCACGCGCACCAGAAGTGCGAGCACTCCCTCAGCATGACCACGTCGCCCGCTTCCTCGCCCGCCCTCGATCAGATGCGCGAGATTCTTGCCGTGCTGGGCGAGCGGGTAGCCCGCGTGGTCGAGGCCGATCGTGCCGAGGGCGATGTCCCCGATCATCAGAGGGGGCATTACTTCCCGCCGTCGCTGATCACGCGTGATGCACGTCGCGACCCGAGCCGTCCGACGGGTGACGTCATTCCCGTCGACCTGCTTCCGCAGCGACTGGTGACGCTCGCCGAGAACCTCCAGCTGACTCTCGTCGAGATCGGCGTCCTGCTCGTCGGGCTGTCGGTCAACATGGATCCGCGGTTCGAGCAGTTCTTCATCGTGCTCAATAACGAGGTGGATACGCGCGGACCGAATGTCGCCACCGCACTCCGTCTCGCCGGCGCCGATCCGATGGATCCGGATGCTCGTGCACTGCTGCGGGCCGATGCCTCCTTGCGCGCTCTCGGACTCATCGAGCTGGGTCATGCGGAACGACCACTCCTGACCACGGTGATCTCGGTTCCCGAGCGAGTAGTGTCTTTTCTCCTGGGAGACAACAACTTTGACCCCCTCGCTGCGCCGGTGCTGGATGTGCTGGCCGAGCCGAATCTGCCGGATGAATTACTGCCTGATCTTCCCGACGTTGTCAGCCTGCCCGTAGTGCTGCGCTCGCGTGCGGGCTCGGCCGCTCGAGATCAGGCGCGTCGTCTGGGAACGAGCAGTGCCGGAATGCCGCCATTGATTGTCGACGGAAGCCTGCTGAGCTCAGTCGCTGCGGACTGCGAAGCGCAGTTGCGTGCGTGCGTGCGCGAGGCAGCGCTCTGGGGCAGTGTCCTCGTTCTCGATCTGCGACATTGCTCGCCGGGAATTGAGCGCGAGCAGATCCTCACGGACCTGTCCTCCCGAGGGGTTCCCTTCATTGCGCTGGCCGAGCGCCGTGCGCGCCTGGGTCGGTGGGAGTCCGATGCGGTCACCCTGGAGCTTCCCGGTGCCGGCATGCGCCGTCAGTGGTGGAGCTGGCTCGGTGCTCCCGCGGGGACCGAGATCGCCGCGGATGCCGCCAGTCATGTCGAGCCCGAGGACATCCGCAAGCACCTCGCCGAGGGATCCCCCCTGGCTCCGCACCTGGTGGCAGGCCGGGGACTCTCCCAGCCGATCGAGCCGGAGTTCACCCTTGCCGATGTGCTCACGAATGACGCGGTGTCTCGTGATCTGCGCGAGCTGCGCGACCGAGTGCGCAACCGCTCCATCGTCCTGGATGAGTGGGGCATGCGCCCCGGTGGCGGTCGGGGACGTGGCGTGACCGCACTGTTCTCCGGTCCGTCGGGTACCGGCAAGACCATGGCAGCCGAGGCGCTCGCCGGTGAGCTAGGGGTCCCGCTGTTCCGCGTGGATCTCGCGGCGGTCGTGGACAAGTACATCGGCGAGACCGAGAAGAACCTGGATCGCATCTTCTCCTCGGTCGAGGATGTCGACGGCGTACTCCTCTTCGACGAGGCCGATGCCCTCTTCGGGAAGCGCTCCGAGGTATCGGACGCACGCGACCGATATGCGAACCTCGAGGTGGCCTACCTCCTCCAGCGGATGGAGTCCTTCGACGGACTGGCCATCTTGACCTCGAACCTTCGGGCCAACCTGGACACCGCCTTCCTGCGGCGGCTGGACTCAGTCATCGATTTCCCGGAGCCGGACCAGGGAAATAGAGAACTTCTGTGGCTGGCGTGTCTAACGGGACAACTGGGACTAGTGGTGCAGGATGACATCCGACGGCTTGCAGCCCTACCGATGGCCGGTGGCGCCATCAGGGCAGCTGTCGTCACCGCTGCATACCTCGCAGCCGAGGCCGGAAGCGTGATGGATCGTCGCTTCCTGCTCGAGGCCTGTGAACGTGAGTGGCGGAAGATCGGCCGATTGTCCTTCCCGAACGCAGACTTTGCCGATTGGTTGTCGGAGGCACCACATGATGGAGCCGGAGCAGGTCGCCGAGACCCTCTGGGATAGATGGTCGCAGAGCTCTGCCCGCGCACCGCGTATCCCCGAGGCCGCGACCGTGTCGGCCGACCCCGAAGCCGAGGCCACTCCGCTCACCTACGGTGCAGATCCCGACTACGTCGACGAGGTCGCTGGACTCCACATCGCGGAGACCACCGGCAGTCGCCCACTCGTCTGGCTGACGGAAACGCATGCGCAGGTCACCCCCGGCCACACCGTGCGACTCAAGGTCAACATTCGAAATGTCGGCACTGTCGTCGAGACCTACAACATCTCGATCCTCGGCCCGGCGAACTCCTGGGTCACGCCTATCCCCAACGAGATCTCCCTCTTCCCCGGTGATGAGGGCTCGGCCACGCTGATGATCCGGCCGACGAAGACATCGACCCTCACCGCCGGTCGCTATGTCGTCGGAGTCAAGGCGACCTCGCAAGTCCAGTGGACCGAGCGCACGGTGGCCGAGTTCACCGTTGACGTCGAGCCGTACCACACCTTCCGGGCACTCTTCGCTCGCTCGACACTCGACATGCGTCGTCGCGCACAGACGTATGTGCAGGTGAGCAACGACGGCAATTCCAGTGTTGACTTCAACCTGGCCGTCATCGATCCGGACGGCCGCATCAAGGTCAAGTGCGAGAAGGAAGACTTCACTCTCCGGCCCGGCGAGCCCACCTGGATCAACGTCACGGTCAAGGGTCACGTCAAGTGGTTCGGACGACCGAAGACAGGCAACCTCGTCGCGACTGTCACGCCCCTGCGCGACTCGGTACTCGGTACCGAGATCACGGAGATGAAGCCGAGCATTCAGCATGCGACTGTCGTGCAGAAGCCGATCTTCCATCTTCGGCTCGGCTTCTTCGGACGCATGGCGATCCTGTTCACGATCCTCGCGCTCCTGGCGACCTTCCTCTTTACCCGCTGGCAGGCCTCTCAGGCGCCAACGGTCACTGGCGCACCGGCTACTCCCTCGAGTCTGCGAGCTGCCATGGACGGCGGCAATGTTGTGCTGACCTGGGATCCGGCCAGTGGTGCCACCGGATATTCCATCTACGCGGTCGGTGCGGCGGGTAATCCGCCTGCATCACCGAGCCCCGCGGCAAGTTCAGCTGCGGGTGCAAGCCCGGCAGCGAGCGCAAGTCCGTCCACGAGTGCGTCACCTGCCTCGCCGACGAGTGCTGCGCCGACCCCGGCGGCGACCACGGCACCGAGTGCCTCGGCCAGTCCGGTGGCAGACACCACGACCCAGACAGCAGTGCGAGTGGGCAAGAACACCACTGAGTTCACTCCGGCCGGCGCGAGTGCGGGGATCACCTTCCGCAATGTCTCGACCGGGAAGAAGAAGTCCCGCGCGCAACATGGTGAAAAGAACTCCATTCCGGGAATCGCGATCACTGATGTCGCGGTGGTCGCCGGCGGTGAGCCCACGGGTTCACCGAGTCCGTCACCCAAGCCGTCCTCGAGTTCGACCGCGAAGTCCTCAGCCTCGGCGACTCCGTCGAGCAAGTCCGGCTCGCCCTCGCCCTCGGACACTGACTCATCGCGGGATCCCTACGCGAGTCCCTCCGCTCTGGCCACGTTCCCCAGCGGAACTCCGGTGCCCTCGTCATCCACGTCAGATCTGAAGAGTCCCATCTGCACCGATTGCACCTACGTCGATGCAGTCCCGGCCGGGGCCACGCGGTACGTCGTGAAGAGCCCTCCGACGGGAATCAATGCCTGCTACCGGATCTCGGCAACGGCGGGAACGAATGAGTCGCTCTTCAGCATTCCGGCATGTGTCGAGGTGCCCGGGGCAGAGGATGCCGCCTCCGAGCAGGCAGCCGCAGCCGACGGATCACCGCCTCCGCTGCCGCCCTGCAAGCCGGTGAGCAAGAAGGCGAAGGCCACGGGTGAGACGTCGATCGCGCTGACCTGGAAGGCGCCGACCAAGGCAACGACGGACTCGTCGACGGGCGAGGACACCTGCGATATCACCTTGCAGATCACCGGCTGGGAGATCCAGAAGCAGATCCTCAGCGGCTGGGCGGACATCAGCCCGCAGCCCGCCGCGAATGACACGGCGATCGAGGTCAGTGGTCTTACCTCCGGTACCAAGTACTGCTTCCGCATGCGCTCGGTCACGGCCTCGGCGAAGTCGAACTACACCGGATCCTTCTGTGCCACGACGGTAGCCCCGCCGGTGCAGGATCCGGCACCGAACTCGACACCGACCGCGTCGGCATCACCCACACCCACGCCGTCGACCTCGCCGAAGGTGATCGTCCTCGCTCCGTAGGGCGTGCCGTGCACTAGGCCGTGGGTGAGGGCGACGGCGTCAGGCTCGCGACACTCGTGGTGGAGGGCTTCGGTGTCGGGCTCGTCGTGGGCGTCGGAGATGACTTCGGTGAAGCCAACTGTGAAGTCGTCGTTGAAGCGGTCGGGGACGGAGACGACTTCGATGATGACTTCGCGGACGCGCTTGCGCTCGGCGAGGCGGAGGAGTCGGCAGCGGGCGAACTGGGCGACGCACTCGCGGACGATGAGGGCGATGAGGGCGATGGCGAGGCCGACGACGAAGGCGACGCTGATGCCGTCGACAGGGGATTGACGGTCGTATCCGAGGGCACCTGCAGGAACTGGATCGAGCTGATCGCGACCTCGCCATTCGACGAGCCCTGCGGATCGGGATAACGCGGGTTCCACACCTCGTTGATCGTGATGATGATCTTGTCGGTGATCAACGTGGGGAACTTGATGACCTGCTCGTAGTCACTGGAGGACTCGACGTAGGAGACGTCGGTCTGGAAGAGGCGACCGTTACCGAAATCCAGGGTCACGACTCGTGGGGTAGCGAGTGAGTTGACGTCGAAGGTCTGGTTCTGGATGCCGGGGTAGATCACCATGCGGTCGATCTCGTATGAGCCGGCAAGGGTCATCGTGATCGTCGATCCCTGTCCATACAGAGTCATCGGCTCACTGGCCCAGTAGTCGCGGCTGCTCACCGTCTTCAGTGCCAGCGGCGAGGTGCCCACCAGGCTGCTGCTGGCGGTGACGTCGGAAACAGGTGCGGGCGTGCCCGACGTCGGATCGATCCACTCGGTGACCTGCTGCGCGACGACCTTCAGCGCAGTCTGCGTCTGCTCAGCACGCGGACCGAAGAAGAAGTACCAGATCGCCCACACCAGGCCGAGCAGGATGAGGATGGTCAAGGTCATCTTGAGGGCATAGGAGCGCTGGGGGCCGGACGGAACTTCCACCTCACCGGAGCTGCGCAGGCCGTACGGGTTGTAGGCATCGCTCTCGGGCCCGAGAAGCACTCCAGGCATCGGCGTTCCGCACCAGTCGCAGTACTGGCGACCTGCGGGGTTGCGCA
>JBEGLG010000220.1:0-3436 GCA_041183645.1 Actinomycetota bacterium
ATGGGTTCGGGCAGCGGTGCGACGCGAGCCGTGGCTCAGCTCGTGCTGCTCGAGGATCGCTGGTCGGTGATGCCGAGCGTGGTGGCCGAGGGTCGTCGCGTGCTGGGCAACATCGAGCGAGTATCCGACGTGTTCCTGACGAAGTCGTTCTACGCGATGATCATCTCGATCATGGTCGGCATCTTCGCCGTCGAGTTCCCGTTCCTGCCCCGTCATCTCTCGCTGATCGGCGCGCTGACCATCGGCATCCCCGGCTTCTTCCTTGCGCTGATGCCCAACACCGAGCGGTTCCGTCCCGGCTTCTTCCGACGCGTCGTGCTGTTCTCGGCGCCGGCCGGCGCGATCGCTGCCGCAGCCTCGCTCCTCAGCTACTCGTGGGCCGAGCGAGTGGGCGAGCCCGTCGGCAGCGCCCAGACCGCGGCCACCGTGACCTTGTTCATCGTGACGACGGCCGTGCTTCTCCAGTCGGCGCGCCCGTTGAACTGGATTCGCCTTGGCATCGTCGCGCTGATGATCCTGCTCTTCCTCGGCGCGCTCTTCATCCCGTGGTTCTCGCACTTCTTCGCGCTCACTCTCGCGCCCGAGAAGTACACCGTGGTCGCGATCAGCTGCGGCCTGGCCGGTGCGGTTCTCGTCTGGTTCGCCGTGCTCATCACCGATCGCTGGCGCAAGGCCTGATGAACGGCCCACTGGTCGGCCTGTCGTCGTCATCGGTCTACCCCGAGTCGACCGCAGCGGCATTCGAGATCGCGGCGGCGCTCGGATACGACGGCGTCGAGATCATGGTCGGCACCGACGCCACCAGCCAGGACTCCGCGGCGCTGCGCGCCCTCGTCGACCACTACGGCGTGCCGGTGCTCTCCATTCACGCTCCGTGCCTGCTTGTCACTCAGCGCGTGTGGGGCACCGAGCCCTGGGGCAAGCTGCAGCGCGCGAAGGATGTCGCCGAGCTCCTCGGCGCCGGCACCGTCGTCGTGCATCCGCCCTTCAGGTGGCAACGCGGCTACGCGCGTGAGTTCGTCACGGGCCTGCAGCGGATGAGCAACGAGACCGACGTGCGATTCGCCGTCGAGAACATGTATCCGTGGCGAGCGGCAAGTCGTGAGCTCGCGGCCTACGCACCGAGCTGGGATGTGCGAGATGACGACTATCCGCACACGACCCTGGATTTCTCGCACACCGCTGTCTCGCGCACCGATCCACTGCTGATGGCCCATGACCTGGGCAGCAGGCTGTCGCATATTCACCTGGCCGACGGCACGGATTCCGCGCGCGACGAGCATCTCGTGCCGGGGCGTGGCACCCAGCCGGTCTCCGAGGTCCTCGAGTATCTGGCCGGTGAGTCTTTTGGCGGCGCGATCATCGTCGAGGTCTCAACGCGAGGATGCGCGTCCCGAGAGGAGCGCGTCATCGACTTGGCCGAGGCACTGGCCTTCGCGCGTCGGCCTTTCGCCTCCGCGGGTTAGTACGCTGCAGGCATGGTGAAGGATCCGCGCGGCCCGATTCTCGATGCCGCACGTCTCGCCTTCGCCTCTCGCGGTTACGCCTCCACCACGGTCAAGTCGGTCGCAGTCGCGGCAGGCGTCGCCCCTGCGGTGGTGAAGTCGCTGTTCGATAACAAGGAGCAGCTCTTCGCGGCCGCCATGCAGCTGCCGGTCAATCCGAGCCAGGCGATCCCGGCGCTCTTCGCGCAGGGTCTCGATGGCATGGGGGAGCGCATCGTGCGTCTCGCTCTGACCATGATGTCCGAGGATCGCGTTCGTAGTGATGTGAGCGGCGTCGTGCAGTCATCCCCGCGCATCGAGAAGAGCGCGCGGGCGGTGGCCGAGTTCATGCACCTCTCCCTCGTCGACTCCCTCGTGACCGCGATCGGAGTCCCCGACGCGCGCATGCGGGTATCGCTGATCTCCTCGCACCTGGCCGGCCTGGCCGCGACTCGCTATGTCATCCGGCTCGAGCCGCTGGCGTCCGCTTCCGATGACGACATCGTGCGCATCTACGGCCCGCTGATCCAGGATCTCCTCGACCCCACCTGCCCGCTGACCGGGCGTCGCTAAGTGGGCCTGCGCGATCTCCTGACTCGCACTCGCTCACTGGAGCAGGCATGCGAGGTAGCGATGGCCCTCGCCGACGAGGGCTACTGGATAGCCCTGCGGAGCGACACTGATCTCAGCGCCGGCGAACTGCACCGCGCGAGCATGGCGTTGCAGGCGGCCGGCGTCGAGGCCGTCAGCGAGATCAGCCTGCCGCTGACCTCCCTGGCCGATGCCTCGTGGGCGATGACCCCCGATCTCGGCTGGGTCTTCACCGGCAGCGAGTCCGATCCGCTCGAGCCCGCCCTGCTCCCGCGCCTGGCGAGCTTCTCGGGTCTCGCGGCCATCTCGAGAGCAGCCGCACTGCGCACTACTGAGGCCGACTGCCGTCAGGCAGCCGGACTGCGCATCCAGCTGTCGGCGGGCGAGGCTCGTCGCGGTGAGCGTGACTTCTATCCCTCGTCGCTCGAGGTCGACAAGGCCTATGTGCGCTGCGCGAAGGCCCTGCTGCGGGAGTCTGCGTCACCGGCGTTCCTGACCTCTGATGATCGGCTCATCGAGATACTCCAGGCTCTGGCCCTGCGGCTCGGTCGCGCACCTGGCGAGTATGAGTTCTGCCTGGCGCATGGTCGCGGCGAGAATAGGCAGCGAGCCCTGCGGGATGCGGGGGAGAAAGTGCGCATTGCCATCGGTTTCGAGATGAGGGAGCTCCATGACTGACACCGCACTTCGCATCGCGATTCTCGGCGGCGGAGTCATGGGCGAGACCCTCGCGGCCGGATTCCTCGCGCGACTCGATCCGACCCCCGAAGTCGTGGTGACCGAGAAGCGGCCGGAGCGGGCGGCCGAGCTCGTCGAGCGGCTGGGCGTGCGCACGGCGTCGATGCCCGATGCCGTGGGCGATGCCGACGTCGTCGTGCTGGCGGTCAAGCCGCAGGACTTCAGGTCGATGCTGGCCGAGCTCGCGCCGTGCCTGCGCCCGGGCGCACTCGTGATCTCCATCGCCGCCGGCATCCCCACCTCGGTGATGGAGGAACTCCTTCCGGGTGCCGCGGTCGTGCGTGTCATGCCGAACACCCCGGCGCGCATCAACCGGGGCGTGGCCGGAATCAGTGCGGGCTCGGCCTGCACTGCAGCCGATCTCGATCTTGCGGCCCGGTTGATGGCATCCGTCGGTGTCGTGGTGCGCGTGCCCGAGGAACTGCAGGACGCCGTCACTGCTGTCTCGGGCAGCGGCCCTGCGTATGTCTTCTATCTCGCCGAGGCGATGATCGCCGCCGGTATCGCGATGGGACTCTCGGCTGCCGATGCGCGGTTGATGGCCGTCAACACGATCCTGGGTGCGGGCGAGCTGATGGCATCGACCGACGAGGATCCTGCAGTGCTGCGCGCCAATGTCACCT
>JBEGLG010000221.1:0-6705 GCA_041183645.1 Actinomycetota bacterium
CGAGTTCGGCCTCTCGGGCGCAGTCTTCGCCGCTGATATCGCTGAGGCCGTGCGCATTGCGAAGCGCCTGCGCACCGGCCAGGTCGCGATCAACGGCGGTCGCTTCAACGCGAAGGCGCCGTTCGGTGGCTACAAGACCTCCGGCATCGGACGCGAGCTCGGCCATCATGGGCTGATGGAGTACTTCGAACTGCAGAGTCTGCAGTTCCCGTCGGCCGATGAATTGGGCAATTTCGGCACCACGGTTTGACGCGCTGATGGCGACGGAGCAGGAGCTCGGTATTGCGGAGCCGTGCGAGATTCTTCTCGTACGGCATTCCGTTCCGCAGCCCGACGGCACGATGAATCCTGGCCTCGGCGAGGCCGGCATTCATCAGGCCCACAGCCTTGTCGATCATCTGCGCTCGGAGAAGCTCGACGCCATCTACTCGAGCCACCTGATCCGCGCTGTCCAGACTGTCGAGCCACTCGCTGCTGATCGCGGACTCGACATCGTCATCGACGAGCGACTGCGGGAATGGGTCTCCGGAGCGAAGGCCTACACCGGCACCGAGGGAATGGTCGACACCTCTCGCACGAAGGCGTTCCTCGAGGGCAGGTTCGAGGAGGGCTTCGTGCCCGAGCACAATGACGCTGAACTGCGCGAGAACATGGTGGCGGTGATGCGCAGTATCGGTCTTGCTCACCAGGGGCAGAAGGTGGTCGCAGCCAGCCACGGCGGAGCCACGAACTCGTTCCTGGCCTACGTGCTCGACAGTCCCCGCAAGTTCTTCTTCAACCCGGGCTATGCGTCGATCTCGCGCGTGCAGGTGTGGCCCGACGGCCGCTTCGTGCTGCTGTGCGTCAATGAGCTCACCCATGAGCGCGACCGGGGATCCGGCATCCTGCCCATCGGCTAGTGCTCGGGACTTTCGTCCCCCTGGATTGTCGACTTTCTGCGGGTCTCGCGCGCCCGCCCGCCTGCCATAGTGGCCGAAGAGTCATCTAGACAACTTTTGCCGCCAGGAGGCCCGCCATGACCGAAATGATCGCTGAACAGGCTGAGGCCGCCGAGACTGCGCCTGAAGCAGAGGTTCCCAAGTGGCTGCGCAGCGATGTCCTCGATGGCGAGGCACGCGAGCAGGCCATGGACATGATGCGCCGACTGACCGTGCACCTGAAGGCGAAGACGACAGATCAGGCCGAGTCGACCCTCGAGGAGCCGATCGACAATTACCTCGATCCCGAGGTGTTCGCGGCGGAGGTGAATCTCGTCTTCAGGCGCATCCCCCTTCCCCTCGCGCTCTCGGCCGAGCTGGTCGGCAAGAACACCTTCAAGTCAACCGAGGCCGTCGGTGTTCCGGTCGTCATCACCCGCGATGCCAAGGGTGTCGCGCACGCGATGATGAACGTGTGCCGTCACCGCGGTGCGCTGATATGCGAGGGTCGTGGTGAAGCGCGTGCGCTGACCTGCCCGTATCACGCATGGTCATTCGGCATGGGCGGCGAGCTCAAGGGCATCTACGGCGAGAGCACCTTCGGCGACTTCGACAAGTCGCAGCGCGGTCTTATCCAGCTGCCGGTGGTCGAGAAGCACGGCGTGATCTGGGTCTGCCTGACCCCGGGCCTGACCATCGACATCGACTCGTGGCTGGGGGAGTGGGGCCCGCAGCTCGCCTCGCTCAAGCTCGATGAGTGCCACGTGTTCAGCTCGCGGCAGATGCCCGGCCCGAACTGGAAAGCCACGATCGAGGGCTATCTCGAGGCGTACCACTTCGCGGCCACGCATCCGAACACCGTGTTCACCGTCAACCACGGCAACACGATGGTCTTCGACGGCTTCGGCCCGCATGAGCGTCTCGGTTTCGCCCTACGCACCATCGACGACGTCATCGACGGCCCTGAGAGCGAGTGGGATCCCTCGCATCACGTCGGCCCGATCTTCTGGACCTTCCCCGGCTTCTCCATTGCCGGCGGCTGGCGCCAGCGCATGACGGTGGCCCTATGCCTGCCGACTACGAAGGTCGACGAGTCGATCACCGAGCATCGCATCGTGGTGCGTCACGAGATCACCGACGAGGTTCAGCACGAGCTCGAGGTCATGCGCGACTGGTTCTATGACGTCGTCTACAACGAGGACTACCTGACCCAGTACGGCGTGCAGAAGGGAGTGGGTGCCACCGGCGGCCACACCCAGATCTTCGGGCGCAATGAGATTGGCGTGCAGTACCTGCACGGATCGCTGAATCGTCTCTGCGCCGAGGGGCTCGAGGCGGCTCGTGCCGAGGGCGACACCCGCGACTACCGCCTGCCACGCCAGGTCTAGGTCGGGCGGTACCACCAGGCCCGGGCATTCGGCCCAGGGCCTGGTAGTCGTCTAGACAAGTTGATACGCTCCGTAGACCCGCCTGACTAGGAGTTCACGTGAGCGAGACCGCCCAGACCGAAGCCGTCATCCCGGCCTATCTGCCCAGCGACATCCTCAATGGGGCCGCGCGCGACGAGGCAATGTCGATGATGCGTCGCCTGATCGCGCACACGAAGAACAAGACCACCGATCAGGCCGAGGCACCCTTCCTTGAGCCCGCCGCGAACTACCTCGATGAGGAGATCTTCAAGAACGAGATCGAGCTCATCTTCAAGCGCATCCCGCTGCCCCTGGCGCTGTCGTGCGAGCTGCCGAAGAAGAACTCGTACAAGGCCATCGAGGTCGTCGGTGTTCCCGTCGTCATCACCCGTGACTCCAAGGGCGAGGTTCACGCGATGCTGAACGTCTGCCGTCACCGCGGTGCGCTGATCTGCCAGGCCGGCCACGGCGAGTCACGCGCGCTGACCTGCCCGTATCACGCGTGGTCCTATGGCATGGACGGCGAGCTCAAGGGCCTCTACGGCGAGAGCACCTTCGGTGACTTCGACAAGTCCGAGCGCAACCTCATCACGCTTCCGGTGGTCGAGAAGCACGGCGTGGTCTTCGTCTGCCTGACCCCGGGCCTGGAGATCGACATCGACTCGTGGCTCGGTGATTTCGCCCCCGTGCTGGAGAGCCTCAAGCTTGCCGACTGTCACCTGTTCAGCTCGCGAATGATGCCCGGCCCGAACTGGAAGGTCGCGATCGAGGGCTACCTCGAGGGCTATCACTTCGCCTCGCTGCATGCGAATACGGTCTTCAAGACGAACCTGTCGAACACGGCGATCTTCGATGGCTTTGGCCCGCATGAGCGCGTGGCCTTCGCCCTGCGCGAGATCGAGAATCATCTCGATGATCCCGAGGAGACCTGGGATCCCACGGCGAATGTCGGCTCGATCAACTGGCTGTTCCCGGGCTTCTCGATTGCCGGCGGCTGGCGCCAGCGCATGGCGATCGGCTTCCCCTTGCCCGGTACCAACGTCAACGAGTCGATGACCGAGCAGCGCATCTTGGTGCGTACCCCGATCCCCGACGACGAAGCGGGGCGTCACGAGCTCGAGGTCATGCGCGACTGGTTCTACGACGTCACCTACGGCGAGGACTACATCACGGGCTACGGGGTGCAGAAGGGCGTGGCGGTCACCACCGACAAGACCCAGATCTTCGGCCGCAATGAGCCGGGCGTGCAGTACGTGCACCGCACGATCAATCGCCTGGCCCGCGAGGGTGCTGAGGCGGTCTACGGCGATGCCTCGAAGGTGAAGCTCCCGGTCGTCCTCCAGGACTGATCGCTCGCCGGGATCGCAGGACGACCAACTTTCCAGTTTCCATTGACTCACTCCAGTAACTGGTGTGAGATGACCGCACGACACTTCGGCGGCCCAGATCGGGCCTGCCTTGATCACCAGGAGTTCACATGGGCAGTCTCGACGGCCGCGTAGCGGTCATCACCGCCGGCAGCACCGGCATCGGCTTCGGCATCGCGCAGGCATTCATCGCCGAGGGTGCCTCAGTCGTGATCGGCAACCGCGATGAGAAGAAGGGCGACTACGCCCTCGAGCGCCTGAAGGCCGGCGACCGCGCCGTCTTCAAGAAGACCGACGCCCTGGTGCGCGAGCAGGTCGACGCGCTCGTCGACTTCGCCGTCGAGAAGTACGGCAAGATCGACATCATCGTCAACTGCGCCGGTGGCTCCGACGGCTGGGCGCTTGTCGGCGATCTCAGCGATGAGGCATGGCTCAAGGGCCTCGAGTGGAACGCGAGCACCGCGTTCTGGGGCACTCGCCGCGCGCTGAAGTACATGGTTCCCGCGGGCTACGGCCGCATCATCAACATTGCCTCCATCGAGGGCAAGATCGCCTCGAAGGTGGCCGTCAGCCACTACATCGCCGGCAAGCACGCCATGATCGGCCTCACCAAGGCCACGGCCGTCGAGTACGGCACCACGGGCGTGACCTGCAACGCGATCTGCCCCGGCCCCGTCGAGACCGAGCTGATGAAGGACGCCGGCGCGCAGGTCGCGGCAGCCTCCGGCATCACCTACGAGGCCTTCCTCGAGGACTTCGCGAACGATTGCCTGACCAAGGAGCTCCAGACCGTGGAGCAGGTGGCCGGCATGGCCCTGCTGCTCGCCGGTCCGCTCGGCAACGGCATGACCGGTGCGACGTACAACGTCGACGGCGGCTCCGCGCCCTTCTAAGAATCACCTGACTGTCCGACTGCACCGCTCGCGTACCCTGCGAGCGGTGCAGTTGCACGAGATGACCGAAAAACCAGGCACGACCCGAAGTACCGAGCAGAAGGAATCACCATGATCGACTCCTGGATCGTCGACTGGCAGCGCGACGAGAAGCTGCCGTACTACACCCGCGCGAATGCAGGTGAGGTTCTCGCTGATCCGGCGAGCCCGCTCGGCTGGTCGCTCGTGTTCGAGGAGGGCCTCCTTCCCGGTTGGTTCCGGGGCTTCGTCGACTTCGGCATCTATGCACCCGATGAGATGAGCGGCCCGAAGTGGCAGGTCGTGGGCGTCTTCGGCGGCTACTTCTACCTGAACCTCTCGCACATGCGCCTGCTCGGCCTTCGCCTGGGCGCGGATCTCGAGAAGTTCGACGCTGAGCTGCTCGGCTCACATCCGGACACTCCGCCATACATCGCGAAGGACGGCGATATTCGCCCCGATCTCACCGAGAAGGCCATGGGCACGATCGGTGGCATCCTCGGCGCGACCTCATTCCCGGTCTTCGAGGAGGACCGTCGTCGCACTTCACGATTCCGTGCCGAGCGCCCCGACCTTTCCCAGCTCAGCGACGCCGAACTGGTGGCGCGCGCTCGCTCCTTCTGCCCTGAGCTCGACAACGCCTTCTACCAGCATGACTTCTCGAGTCTGGGCTCCACGCTCGGCCCGACCATGCTGGGCGGACTGTGCGCCTCCGTGGCGCGCCCCGAACTCCAGCTCGAGTTGATCTCCGGACTGGGCGAGGTGCAGTCGGCTGCGCCGTCGACCGGCCTGTGGAATCTCTCGCGCGAGGCGAATTCTTCGGCTGAGATCACCGCGCTGTTCGACCAGGGCCCCGAGGCCGTGCTTGCGGCCATCGAGAAGCCGTCGACAGATGCCGAGCGAGCCTTTGCTGCATCCTTCGGCTCTTTCCTGCTCGAGTTCGGCTACCGCGGGCCCAACGAGTGGGATATCTACTCGCGGTCGTGGGAGACAGATCCGCTGCAGCCACTCCGCCTGATCAACGGAGTCCGCAAGGCCTCTGATGCTGATTCACCCGCCGCGCGGCATGAGGCCCTGGCGGCGCGCCGCGAGGCAGCGGCCGACACCATGCGCGGCTTGCTCGCCGGAAACGATGAGGCACTGGGCACCTTCGAGATGGCCTTCGCCTCGGCCAAGATCACCGTTCCCTCGCGAGAGATGACCAAGGCCACCTCGTGCGCGACCATTAATGAGGTGCGGATGGCAATTCGCGAGCTTGGCGCACGTGGTGTTGCCGCAGGCCTCTACGAGCGGCCTGAAGACGTCATGATGCTCATGAACGACGAGCTCGACGACTACGTCAAGGATCCTGCGGCCTTCCGCGACCTCATCGCGATTCGCCTCGGCGAGTACGCACAGCTGTTCGAGCTGGAGCCTCCGTTCATCATCGCCTCCGACCCGCTGCCCCTTTCGCAGTGGAAGCGTCGTGCAGCTACCCGCATCACTCCGCTCGAGGTAGGCGGCGTCATCGCCGGTATCGGCGGCGGTGCAGGGCGTTACACCGGCAAAGTGTGCGTGCTTCACAACCCGACCGACATGGCCAAGCTCGAGCCGGGCGATGTGCTCGTCGCTCCGTTCACCGATGCTGCCTGGACTCCGCTGTTCTTGATCGCCGGCGCGGTCGTCGTCGACGTCGGAGCGCTCAACTCCCATGCCGTCGTCGTCAGTCGTGAGCTTGGTATTCCGAGCGTGCTCTCGGTGACCGTTGGCACCACCTCGCTCGTCGACGGCATGGAGGTCACGGTCGACGGTTCGGCGGGCACCGTCACGGTCGTGTCTGCAGACGGGGCGACTACCCTCTAGCCATGGCATCTATCACCCTGGACGACGTCCTCGAGGAGTACCGCGAGGTCACGGTTATCGAGCGCATCGACGAGGCCCCTGGGGTCATCAGCCTGCGCTTTGCTGACCCGTCAGGTGCGGCGCTGCCCGAATGGGAGCCCGGCGCGCATATCGATGTCGAGCTCGGCAATGACCTGGTCCGCCAGTACTCGCTGTGCAGCCGCCTCGATGAGCCGACCTGGCGCATCGCGGTGCTCAAGGAGGAAGCAGGTCGCGGGGG
>JBEGLG010000222.1:0-9600 GCA_041183645.1 Actinomycetota bacterium
CCGCCGAAGCGAGCATGCTCCTCGACACTCGAGGCCACGGCATCGACCAGGAGCGTTGTTCCGCGCACGATGCCCACGCCAGTCTCGTCACAGGAGGTCTCGATGCCGAGTACCAGAGGCTCGCTGCTCATGACTCACCTCGCTCACCGAGACGAGGCAACGGCCGCAGGCGCATGATGAGCGCATCGACTCCGCTCGCGTAGTAATCGCGACGCATGCTGATGCGCTCGAAGCCGAATCGCTCGTACATGCTCAGGGCACTGTCGTTATCCGAACGCACCTCGAGCAGGAGCTGCGAGCATTCGTGGCGCACGGCAATGGCGATGAGCTCGTCGAGCAGCAGTCGGCCGATACCCCTGCCTTGCGCACGACCGGATACCGCGATCGTCTGGACATCGGAGTCCGGGGGCAGCAGGTACGCGCCCGCGTAGCCGAGGATTCCGCTCTCATCGACGGCAACGACATACTCGCGGGTCGGCTGCGCCAGCTCGCCCCAGAACTGCTCGGTGCTCCACGGATCCACCGTGAAGACTGATTCCTCGATCGCCTGCACGGCCTCAATGTCGGGCCAGCGCATGGGGCGCACGGTCACGTCGGTCACGGGGCACCACCGGGCGCCACTGCGTCAGGGCGACGGATGTAGAGCGGCACGGGTGCCAGCAGGCGCTGACCACGCACGGAGTCCGCGGTCGCACCCGAGTCATCGCCGTGCACGGAGAGATCGATATCGGAGGTCGCCGCATGCTCGCCGGCGTCGACATATGCGCCAGCGAGACGAGCGATCACCGCGGCCCGCGGTCGAAGTGGTTCGCCGGCCGACTCGGAGAGCTCGCCGAATCGAGGAAGGGAGGCATTCTCGGCATCGAGCTCGTCGAGGCGACCGACCCGTGGTCCCTCGACGCGGCGCCGGTTGCGGTCGTAACGAGCCCAGTAGGCCTCCTTGCGCCGGGCATCCGCGGCGATGAGAAAGTCGCCGTCGCACGAGACCTGAGCGGCGATGGCATCGAGCGAGCAGATGCCGACCACCGGCACCGACCACGCGAGCCCCAGAACCTGAGCGGTCGTGACTCCCACGCGGAGCCCTGTGTACGGCCCGGGACCGACACCGCACGCAATGCGCTCCGGCCGCACGCTCTCGTCGAGAACCTCGCGCAGAAGTACGGCGAGTACCTCGGCATGACGACGACCGTCGAGCACCTCGCGCGAGATCACTGCATCGCCGTCGACCAATGCGACCGACGAGAGCTCGGAGGAGGTATCGATACCGAGAATCCTCATGCGAGCAGACCTGCCAGTGATGCGTCATCCCAGCGAGCACCGAATCCCGCGACGCTCATCACGCGAGTCTCATCATCATCGGAATCCGATCGGGCGATGGTGATGACCACTCGATCCTCGGAGAGCTGCTCGACCTTGCCCTCTCCCCACTCGACCACGGTAATCGCGGAGCCTAGATCCGAATCGAGATCAAGATCATCGAGTTCGAGTGATGAGCCGAGGCGGTACGCATCGACATGCACGAGATCAGTGCCTGACGCAGTCGGATAGATGCGCGCGATCACGAACGTGGGGCTGGTGATCTGCTCGGTGACGCCCAGGCCGGTACCCATGCCCTGCACGAAGGTGGTCTTCCCCGCACCGAGATCACCGGTGAGGATCACGAGGTCACCCGGTCGGCAGCACCGCGCGATGTGAGCACCGCGATCGCGCATCGCCGGGCCCGTGGGAATAGAGATCGAGGTCATGCGACGGGTGTTGCCGACATGGCGATGTCGCGCTGCACTCGATCGAGGAGTTCGATGAGCAGATCGTCGACCTGTTCAGGGTGCTCGAGCGTCAGCATGTGACCGGCATTGGGTAGGACAACGAATTCGGCCCCGGGGATGCCCTCGACGATCTGCGCGCTGTTCTGCAGCGGTACCAGTCGATCGGCATCGCCGGCGATGACCAGCACCTCCGCGCTCTGGAACACGGGCAGCACATCGCGCTTGTCGTGATCCTGCAGGGCGGGCAGGAACTCGGCGAGAACGTCGATCGGTGTGCCGGCGATCATCTCGGCCACGAACTTGCCCGCGGCATCAGGCGCCACGGAGCCGAAGGAGTACAGCCGTGTCACGAGTAGGGCGAGATCGCTGCCACCACGCACGGCCTTCTCGACGACCTCCTTGCGCTTGGCGAGGGAGGCGAATACATGCGGTGCGACTCGGTGGAGCATCGGCCCGACGAGCGGCAGGCCCAGGGAGCCGTTCTCGATCGAGGTGGGGGTGGTCGCGATGAACGCGACGCCGTAGACGCGCTCCTCGATGATGTCGGGACGCACGTCAGCGAGCGCCATCAGGGTCATACCGCCCATCGAGTGGCCGATGAGCATCAGAGGTCCGGTCGGGGCCAGGGCCTCGATCACGGTCTCGAGATCGCGGCCGAGCTGATCGATGTGATGGGAGTCGAAGTCTGCGCGGCCCGAGCGGCCATGACTGCGCTGGTCGTAGAAGACCAGGCGCGCGCGGCCGCGCAGAGCGCGTCGCTGGTAGTGCCACGAGTCGAGACTGAGTCCGTACCCGTGTGCAAAGACGATGGTGAGCCCGGTATCGGTTGCCGGATCGGCCTCGTCAACCTCGGCATGCAGGATGACGTCGTCATCGGCGGTGATCTCGTAGATGGTTCCGCGCAGCGAGCCCAGTTCGCTCTCATCGACATCAGGCCGTGCCGAGCGCGCGAGCACGGCGCGCTCGACGACCGCCCCCACGGCGGCACCGGCGGCGAGTACGCCAGCGGCAAGCAGGCCGCCTCCCGCGACTCGCAGCGCACTGCCGAGATCGTTACCCATCGCCGCGACTCATGCCTCGTAGACCCGGGGCACGCGCGGTGCGACGCGAGTGATGACCTCGTACCCGATGGTGTCGGCATGCTCGGCCCACACCTCGACCGGATCGCCGTCGCGGCCGAACAGCACGACATCGTCGCCTACCGAGAGCCCATCGGGATTCTGGCCGAGATCGACCATGAACTGATCCATCGCGACGGTGCCGACGATCGGATACGTACGACCCTTCACGCTCACGTGCGCGCGATTGCTCGCGCTGCGGGGCACGCCATCGGCGTAGCCGATCGGGATCAGCCCGATGAGAGTCGACTCCGTGGCTGTCCAGGTCTCGCCATACGAGACCGAGGCTCCTGCCTCGATGCGCTTGATGCCCGCGATCTTCACGCGCAAGGTCATCACCGGGCGCAGGCCCAGATCGGCGGCAGTTCCCATCTGCGGATTCGGCGAGACTCCGTACATGCCGATGCCGACGCGCACGATGTCGTACTGGCAGTCGGGATACGCCAGCACCGTGGCGGTATTTCCGAGATGACGCAGCAGGCCGGTGAGACCTGCCGCCTCGGCGGTCGTGATCGCGCGCTCGAACACCGACCGCTGCGTGGCGACGGAGGTCGTGCCGATGACGTCAGCGCTGGAGAGATGCGACCAGATGCCGACAACCTCGAGATCATCATTCGACGCGAGTGCCGAGATCACCGCTGCCCAGTCGGACTCGGGAACGCCATTGCGCGAGAGACCTGTGTCGACCTTCAGGTGCACGCGCGCCCGGCGCCCCTGAGCCTTCGCGGCCGCCGCGATCTCATCGAGTGCGGCCAGGCTGGAGACGGAGAGGTCGACGTCGGCTGCGACGCACGCGGCGATGTCGGGGTCGCCGGCCGCCCATAGCCAGGCGAGGATGCGCCCGGTATCCCCCGCGGCGCGAAGCTCGAGCGCCTCACTCGGAAGGGCAACGCCCAGCCAGGTGACGCCGGCGTCGCGGGCGACCTTGGCCAGCGGCACCATGCCGTGCCCGTAGCCCTCGGCCTTCACCACGGCCATGAGCTCGGCGTCGCCTGCACGGGCGGCCATCACACCGAGGTTGTGATGCGCCGCCGCGAGGTCGATGACCGCTGCAGCCCGGGGCATGTTCCTATTCTCTCTCCTGGCCACCCATGCCCCGGATGAAGGGCAGGGAAACGCCGTAAGTCGTGAATATGGCGCGCCACTTTGCCGTCACTGAGGATTCCCTGACCCGTTGATTCGACCTCGCCCGGCTGTCACCTGGCCCGCGTCTAATGACGTCACCAACTTCCGAGGAGAGACATGAGACTGAAGAAGACCGCGGCACTGGGTATCGCTGCCGCAGCAGCGTGCACTCTTGCCATTCCCGCACAGGCGGACTCCGGATTCCTCTACATGGAGCCCGTAGCGAGCGGCGTGACCCTGAAGCCCCTTCTCACCACCGGTGATTCCATCGGCGGCGTTACTTGGGCCGGAGTGCCGGACGGCATGGGCGTCCTGAAGGACGGCAATAACCTGACCATCTTCGTCAATCACGAGCTGGCAACCTCGAATAAGGCCGCAGCCGCGCTCGGACACAATGGCGTGACGACATCCTCGACGGTCAGCGCGCTCAATTACGACACCACCTCCGGTGCCATCACGGGCGTGCGCGACCTCATCAACAAGGTCGACTGGTTCGACTACGCGACCGGCCAGCGCAGCAGCACTCCGGGCGCTCCCGCAGGTGCCGACGCCAAGGATTCCTACGGCGGAACGCTGCACGGCATCGGACTCAACCGCTTCTGCTCCTCCCACCTCACTCAGCCGGGCGAGCTCGCCTACCGAGTCAAGGGCAAGGACGGCACTTTCACGACGTATGGATACACCGGTCCCGCCTACTTCACTGCAGAGGAAAACGGGGACGAGTCGCGCGCCTTCGTGCTCGATAACAGCGGCAACCTCGTTCAGCTCCCCAAGGTCGGCCTCGCAGGGACGGAGAATCTGCTTCTCGAGCCGGGCACGGGCCGCGCCACCGTACTGATGGTGAACGAGGACAACAACGCCACCGACAGTCAGCTGCGCATGTACGTGGGCCAGAAGGAGACCGAGGGCAGCTGGTACCAGAAGGCCGGCCTGGACAACGGCCAGGCTTACGTGATGGCAGTCAATGGCATCGCGACCGACAATGCCTTCCGCTCATCGGTGGGCAAGGGTGTCGCGACTGTCGTCAGCTGGCGTCCGATCAACACCACCGTCAACGGCAAGGCTCAGGGGCTCGAGTCACTTTCCCTCGGCACCACGATGTCGCGCATCGAGGATGGCGAGTGGGATCCGAATCACCCGAGTGACTACTACTTCATCACCACCGAGTCGAACAAGGACAAGGGCGCAACCGCCCCGAACCCTGCTGAGCCCACCGTCTCGCGCGACGGCGGCGCACTGTGGCGCTACCGCGTCACCGATCCGACCAACCCGGTGGCAGGCGGCACTCTCACCATGCTGCTCGACGGTACTGAGGCGCCGTACCTGAGCAAGCCGGACAACCTGACCATCAGCGGTGGCAACATCCTGATCCAGGAGGATCCGGGAAACAACGCGCACATTTCGCGACTCGTGTCCTACCGGCTCAGCGATGGAAAGCTGGGCACCGTACTGAAGTTCAAGGACGAGTACTTCAAGACAGGTGGCGCGGGCTTTCTGACCATCGACGAGGAGTCCAGCGGCGTCATCGACGTGACTGATTTCCTCAAGACCGGCAAGGACGACCAGAACAACTACTTCCTGCTCGACGCGCAGGTCCACACGGCAACCGGTAGCGCATCGCGTCCGGACCTCAACCTGACCGCAGCGCAGAAGGCAGCACTCGATGCGCTGACCGTCGAGGGTGGCCAGCTCTACCTGATGACGATCACGCCGGCAGGCTGGGTCAGCATCTACAGCTAAGCACGACATGACGAAGGCCCGGGGCGAGCGATCTCCCCGGGCCTTCGTCATTCTCTCCGCTCGTTCACATCACTTCCGCGAGCGCCGGCTCGACGCAGTCAGCGATATCGGCTGCAGTCACCGAGCTGAGGGCCTCGCCCGCTATGCGGCCGGCTCGACCATGAATGAAAACGGCTGCCGCAACGAGAGCAGTAGCGGCCGACTCACCCGCCGCTCCCGTCGCCAGAAGGCCGCCCATGAGGCCTGCGAGCACATCGCCCGAGCCGGCGGTGGCAAGGTCTGAGGTGCCCTCGGCATCGATGAAAACGTCACCCGAGTGATCGGCGATCACCGTGCCGGCGCCCTTGAGCACGACGACAGCCCTGAGCTCCGATGCCAGGGCAAGAGCTGCCGCGCGCCGATCACTGCCTAGCGGGAGAAAGCGACTGAACTCGCCATCATGCGGAGTGAGCACGGTGACGGCGCCTGCATCACCGCGTGCAATCACCAGATCGCGCAGCTCGATGTCGCCGGCAAGGAGAGTGAGAGCCCCTGCATCGATCACCAGCGGCGCTTCGCCGGCACAGGCCGAGACTAGGAGCCCGCGCTGCTCATCGGAACCATCGAAGCCCGGGCCGATCACGCGGGCACGGATGCGTGCATCAGGTGCACTGCTGATGACGACATCGGGAAACGCGGTAATCAATGCGGTGGTGTCGATACCCGGCCGCTCCAGGAAGCGCACCATGCCCGCACCTGCCGAGCGGGCACCGTCGACCGCAAGTAGTGCAGCGCCGGGGTACTGGGCGCTACCGGCGATGATCTCGACAACACCTCGCGAGTACTTGTGATCGTGGGCCGACGGCACGTGCAGAAGACCGGCGACGTCCTCTTCCTCCAGGAGTCGGGCGACAGGCTCGCCCAGCGTGGTGTCGAGATCGATATCGACGAAGTGAACGGCCCCGGCGAACTCCTTGCCCGGCATGAGCAGCAGCCCCGGCTTCAGGCCACCGAACGTCACGGTGAGATCAGCATCAACGGCTTCGCCCTCGACAGCACCGGTATCGGCAGTGACCCCGCTGGGGATATCCACGGACACGATCGCATTGGCGAGGGCATTCACCACGCGCACGCACTCGGCCATCGGCTCGCGGAGTGCGCCCGAACCACCGATGCCGACCAGGCCGTCAATGACGAGATCGGCATCGCCGACATCGGCCAGGCAGTCATCGGACCACGTCATGGTCCGCCCGCGGGCGCGGCGCAATGCAGCGAGGCCGCCCGCGTGAGGGGTGTCAGTGAGCAGAAGTGCCGTGACAGCCGCGCCGCGATCGCGAAGATACGCACCGGCAAACAGCGCATCGCCGCCGTTGTTGCCGCCGCCAATGCGCAGGAGTACCTGCGCGCCTGCGACCCGGCCGGCCAGCTCGGTCAGCAGGCGTGCGCAGATCACCGAGAGCCCGAACGAGGCACGCTGCATGAGCGCCCCTTCGGGGAGCCCGCGCATGAGTTCGGCCTCGGCCGCGCGCACCTGATCCGCGGTGAAGATCTCACGCATGAGTGGCACCCTCCGCGACGACGAAGGCGATTGCATGCCCGCCGTCGTGACTGAGCGAGAGATGCCAGTCGGAGATGCCTCGGGCACGCGCAGCATCGTCAATGGTGCCGGTCATGCGCAGGGAGGGCTTGCCGAGGGAATCGGTCACGATCTCGCAGTGGTGCCATTCCAGGCCCTGGGTATCGCCCAGCACCTTGGCCACGGCCTCCTTCGCCGCGAACCGTGCCGCAAGCGAGACCGAAGAGCGCTGAGCCCCATCCGCCGTGCGCGCTTCGGCATCGGTGAACAGTCGCGTGACGATGCGCGGGGTACGTGCGACGACTGCGGCGAAGCGCTCGGTATCGACGATGTCGACGCCGATGCCGATCACGGAAGCCGGCAGGCCTCCCGTGAACTCGTCATTCAACTGTGACCGACTTGGCCAGGTTGCGCGGCTGATCCACGTCATGACCCTTGGCGGTGGCCATCTCGCAGGCGAAGACCTGGAGCGGCACGGTCGAGACCAGCGGCTGCATGAGCGACGGAGTCACGGGAACGCGAATCACGTGGTCACTGAAGCCCAGGATCTTCTCGTCGCCCTCTTCGGCGATCGCGATGATCACTGCACCACGTGCCCGAACCTCCTGAATGGCGGAGATCATCTTGTCGTGCAGGCGATCACTCGGTGACGGGAGAACGACGACGACGGGCACGCCATCCTCAATCAGCGCGATCGGGCCGTGCTTGAGCTCGCCCGCGGCGAAACCCTCGGCATGCATGTAGGCAAGCTCCTTGAGCTTGAGCGCACCCTCAAGTGCCACCGGATAGCCCACGTGACGACCGATGAACAGCACTGAGGTGGAGTTCGCGAACGTGCGGGCGATCGCGCGCACCGGCTCGACCGTGTCGAGCACGAGGTCGACCTTCTGCGGCATGCCCTTGAGATCTTCCATGACATCGGAGATGTCGGCGGCAGACATCTGCTCGCGCACCTGCGCGAGATACAGGCCCACGAGATAGGCCGCGACGATCTGAGTCAGGAAAGCCTTGGTCGAGGCAACGGCGATCTCCGGGCCTGCGTAGGTGTAGAGAACCGCATCGCATTCGCGCGGGATAGTGGAGCCGACCGTGTTGCAGATCGCGAGCGTGCGGGCGCCTTGTGCCTTGGCGTGACGCAGGGCCATCAGGGTGTCCATGGTCTCGCCGGACTGCGAGATCGCGATGACGAGCGAGTCGGGGCCGACGATCGGATCGCGGTAGCGGAACTCGCTGGCGAGCTCGACCTCCACGGGAATGCGAGTCCAGTGCTCGACGGCGTACTTAGCCACCATGCCGGCATGGAAGGCAGTGCCGCAGGCGACCACGACCACCTTGGTGATGCCGCGAAGGTCGGCATCGGAGAGCCGCATCTCGTCGAGTTGCAGGCGATTGTCAGAGTCGAAGCGACCCCGCAGGGAGTCGGCGACAGCCTTGGGCTGCTCGGCGATCTCCTTGAGCATGAAGAGGTCGTAGCCGCCCTTCTCGGCGGCGGCAGCATCCCAGTCGACGGTGAACGGAGTGACGTCGGCAACTCCACCGTCGAAGGTGATGACCTCGACACTCGACGGGGTGATCGTGACGATTTGGTCCTGGCCGAGCTCGAGGGCATTGCGGGTGTGGTCGACGAAGGCCGAGACATCGGAGGCGACGAAGTTCTCGCCCTCCCCCAGGCCGACGACCAGCGGCGAGTTGCGACGGGCAGCCACCACGAGATCGGGCTGAGCCTTGTCGATGGCGACGAGAGTGAATGCTCCCTCGAGGCGCTGGCACACCATGCGCATCGCATCGGTGAGATTGCCTCCGGCTGCCGGCATGGTCGCGGCGAGCAGGTGCGCGGCGACCTCGGTATCGGTCTCCGACGACAGCGTGACTCCGGCCGCAGTGAGCTCGCTGCGCAGCTCGGCGAAGTTCTCGATGATGCCGTTGTGGATGACGGCGATCGAGGAATCCTCGCTGACGTGCGGGTGGGCATTCGAGTCGGTCGGACCGCCATGGGTCGCCCAGCGCGTGTGCCCGATACCCGTGGTCGACTGCGGCAGCGGATCGGAGCCGATCAAGGTCTCGAGATTGACCAGCTTGCCGGCCTTCTTGCGGACTTCGAGCACGCCGTCGGCGATGACGGCCACGCCGGCGGAGTCATAGCCGCGGTACTCGAGGCGGCGGAGGCCGGCGACCACGACCTCGAGGGCCTGCTTCTGGCCGACATAACCCACGATTCCGCACATACTCAAAGCCTATTCGCTGCCCGCCCTGAGCCCGTCTGCGCCACAAACCAGGGAGAATGTGCCGGTGCTCA
>JBEGLG010000223.1:0-9246 GCA_041183645.1 Actinomycetota bacterium
GGGAGCGAGGCTGCCGGGCCGGGACTGACGCGCCGTCGCCCTAGGCTGGGCGGATGGCCGCCCTTCTGTCGATCCTGTCGGCCCTCATGTGGGGAACCGCCGACTTTCTCGGCGGCCTGACGGCCCGACGCCGGTCAGCGGTCGCGGTCTATCTCGGATCCCAGGTCTTCGGCTTCCTTCTCCTGCTCTCGGTAGCCCTTGTGCGGGGCGACTGGCATGCCCCGCTCGGATATCTCGGGTGGGGAATCGCCCTGGGCATCATCGGATTCATCTCGATGGTCGCGTTCTATCGTGCGCTCGCCCTGGGGCCCATGGGCCTGGTCTCGCCGCTCGTAGCCGTCGCGGTTGTCCTGCCCGTCGTGGTCGGCTTTGTCTCCGGCGAGGCGCCGAGCGGGCTGGAGATCGCCGGCATCGCGGTCGCCTTTCTTGGCGTGCTCCTGGCGAGCGGTCCAGAGCTGACCGGAGCCGAGAGCATGAAGCCATTGCTCTACACGCTGGTCGCGGCATTCGGATTCGGGATGCTCTATGTCGGCATGGCCAAGGGCAGCGAGATCAGCCCATCGATGACGATGCTCTCGTTCCGCGCGACCTCGATGGTGATCCTCGTGATTCTCGTCGTCGCGACGCGTGATCTCGGGGGAGTGACGTCGGCCGATCTCCCCGTTCTCGCGGCCATCGGCATTCTCGATGCCACGGCCAACCTACTTTTCGGGTTCGCGAGCACGCTCGGCCTGCTCTCGACGACCTCGGTATTGAGCTCGCTGTATCCGGTTGCCACGGCAGTGCTCGCGGCGATCGTGCTGCGCGAGAGGCTGCGCCCCATTCAGTACGCGGGCGTGACGATTGCGATGGTCGGAGTCGTGCTGCTTACCGCCGGTGGAGCCTGATTACGAGTCTTCAGGTGCGAAGCGCACGCTGATCGAGTTGATGCAGTAGCGCTGATCGGTGGGCGTGCCGTAGCCCTCGCCTTCGAAGACATGGCCGAGATGCCCGCCGCACGCCGCGCATCGCACTTCGGTGCGCACGCGTCCGAGTGATGCATCCTCCAGGTAGATCACTGAGTCACCCGCGAGCGGCGCATAGAAACTCGGCCAGCCGCAGTGCGAGTCGAACTTGGTCGTGCTCTCGAACAGAGCCGAGCCGCATGCGCGGCACGAGTACGTGCCGACCTCCTTCAAGTCGGTGTACTCGCCGACGAAGGGTGCTTCGGTACCTGCCTCGCGCAGCACGTGATATTCCTGCGGACTGAGCTGGCTGCGCCATTCATCCTCGCTGCGGACAACCTCATAGGTGCCGCCGTCGGGGCGTGCGGAGCCTGCGCGTGCGGGGGTGTCGTGAGCCATGCACTCAGGCTAGGCCACTTCGCCGGATCCGTCAGCGCGTCGGCCGCCGCGCGCTCGCGCGGGCTGGGAGAATGTCGAGTCAATCAGGAATATGAAGTGGGGAAGCAGTGAGCGAGATTCTCGACACCAGGGGTTCCTGGCTCAGTCACGAAGACCTCGAGTCCGCACGCGAGCGGCTGCCCATCGTCTACGTCGATGCCGTACCCGTGCGCACCGACTCGCAGGGCCAGGTCACCTCGATCGGACTGCTGCTGCGCGGCATGCCCGATGGCAGCATCTCGCGGGCCATCGTCTCGGGCCGGGTGCTGTACGGCGAGCGAATTCGCGATGCCCTCGTGCGGCATCTCGAGAAGGATCTCGGGCCTGTGGCGCTTCCGCGCATTCCCGCGTCGCCTCAGCCCTTCACCGTGGTCGAGTACTTCCCGGATCCTGAGGTCACCGGCTTCCATGATCCTCGGCAGCATGCCGTGTCCTTGGCCTTCATCGTTCCGTGCGGCGGCGACTGCACGCCCTCGCAGGATGCACTCGACCTGGTGTGGGTCTCGCCCATGGAGGTCACCTCGCCCGACTTCGAGCTCGAGATGTCAGGCGGGCAGGGTCGACTCGTGCGCATGGCGCTGGCGCACTGCGGCCTGCTGCCCTGATCAGGCTCCGCGCGGCGGGAACTTCACGGGGCGCTTCTCGCTCTTGGCTGCGAGTGCCTCGGCGAGATCCGGGAGTCCGAACGACACCTTCATCATGGCCAGGGACTCGTCGACAGCGGCGGGAAGCGACTGCTCGCCCACGCGCAGCAACTGTCCCTTCATGGCCGCCATGGCGACAGGTGAGCAGTTGTCGGCAATATCCCGGGCCCATTCGAGTGCCCGTGCCAGAGGATCCTCGGCGATCTCATTGACGAGACCGATGCGCAGCGCCTCCTGGGCGTCGATAGCGCGACCCGAGAGGAGCAACTCGGTGGCGGCGCCGTATCCGACCAGGCGGGGGAGCAGCCAGGCCACTCCGTACTCGGCCACGAGACCCAGTCGACTGAAGGTGGTGCCCATGCGCACGCCGCTCCCGACAATGCGCATGTCGGCGCAGGCCGCGAGAACGAAGCCGATGCCCGCGCACGCGCCGTTGATAGCCGTGACCACCGGAGTGCCGATGAGAAGTGCCCGGAAGGGGAGCGTCTCGACTGACTGCTCATCGACGTATTTGTTGAGGCCGTCGGTGCCCTCGGCCAGCACTGACAGGTCGGCGCCCGCGCAGAAACCCTTGCCTGCACCGGTGACCACGATGACGCGCACATCCGGGTCAGCGTCCGCACGCTGCAGGAGCTCGGCGTAGAGCTCGCCCATGCCCGGCAGCATCGCGTTCATGCGATCGGGCCGGTTGAGGGTGATGGTCGCGATGCCGTCGGCTGCGGAGTACAGGATCTCGTCACTCATGGGGCGAGTCTGGCATCCGAGGGGTAGCGGACGTGACCCGATGCCTGTGACCTTCCCCTCTCGGGGGCCCCGGCCACCCTCGCGCCGAGTATGAATACGCACCTCTTTCTGACAGGCTGGAGACGTGACTGCCCTCGCTGACGATGTCCGGACCCAGAACCTGCTGCGCGACCTGGAGCCTGTGGTCGAGACTGAGCTCAATCGCCATCTGTCGATGGCCAAGGAGTGGTTCCCCCATGAGTACGTCCCGTGGGGCGAGGGAGTGGACTTCTCGGGCGTTCTCGAGGGTAAGGAATGGACCCCGGAGGAGCAGCGCTTCAGCGAGGCCGCCCGCACCAGCCTGGTCATCAACCTGCTGACCGAGGACAACCTGCCCAGCTATCACCGCGAGATCTCCACGTATCTCGGCCGCGACGGCGTGTGGGGCGAGTGGATCGGTCGCTGGACTGCGGAGGAAGGCCGGCACGGCATCGCGATTCGCGATTACCTGACCGTAACTCGCGCTGTCGATCCGGTGGCACTCGAGCGCGCACGCATGACTCACATGACCGAGGGCTTCGATGCCATTCATCCTGGCGCGATCTCGGGTCTGGCCTATGTGTCGTTCCAGGAGCTCGCGACCCGAGTCTCGCACCGCAATACGGGCGCGGCCACGGGCGATCCGATCGCCGAGCAGCTCTTCGCCCGCATTGCCACCGATGAGAACCTGCACATGGTCTTCTACCGAAACGTGATGGAGGCCATCTTCGAGCTCGAGCCCGATCAGGCGATGGTGGCCGTGCTCAACAACGTGCGTGATTTCGCCATGCCCGGACACGGCATCGAGGGCTTCGGTCGTAAGGCCGTCGAGATCGCCGTCGCCGGCATCTACGACTTGCGCCAGCACAAGGACGACGTTGTCATGCCCGTGCTCCGCAAGTGGCGCGTGTTCGAGCGCGAGGATTTCGGCGCCGACGGCCAACGTGCACGAGATGAGCTCGCGGGAATCCTCGAGGAGCTCGAAGTGGGTGCTGCGCGCTTCGAGGAGCGCCGCGACGCCCTCAAGGCCCGCCTCGCCGCACGCGAAGCTTAGTACCGCCTACCGGGGTCAGCTCTGTCGTGAATGCGGGCACGTCCATGCCCGGGCCGGTGAGACGACGGTTCCGGCCTGAGATCGAAGGCCTGCGCGCCGTTGCTGCGTTCCTGGTCGTCATCTTCCATGTCTTCATCGGCAAGGTGTCCGGCGGTGTCGATGTCTTCTTCGTCGTGGCCGGATTCCTGATCACGTTGATCCTGGTCGACCAGGTGATGGTCCGCGGTCGACTTGAGCCAGGCCGGTACTTCTCGCGACTGGCCTCGCGTCTGCTGCCCATGTCGATCCTGGTGCTTCTCGCGGTCTCGGCGGCCGTGCTCCTGCTTGCACCGCTGTGGTACCAGCCACCGTGGATGCGCCAGGTCGGCTGGTCGGCCCTGTATCTCGAGAACTGGTCGCTCGCGGGCGAATCGGTCGAGTACCTGAACAAGGCTGCGCCCGCGAGTCCGGTGCAGCAGTTCTGGGCACTGTCGATCCAGGGCCAGTTCTACGTCATCTGGATTCTGCTCTTCGCGCTGGCGCTCCTCATCGTGCGAGTCGTCAGGCGCGTGCCCTTCACCAGGGTCATCACAGTGATCCTGGTCGTTGCCTTCGCGCTGTCGCTGGCGTACTCGATCGCGATGGAGCGCGATGGCGCGCTCAACGCCTATTTCCACACGGGCACGCGGGTCTGGGAATTCGCGGCGGGCGGCTTGCTTGCGCTCGCGATCATGGGCGGCCGGCGGTTCTCCACCGCTGTTGCCGTACCGGCTGGCTGGATCGGGCTCGCGCTACTTCTGAGCTGCGGAGCGCTCATCGGAGCACCGTCGAACTTCCCGGGCTGGGCGGCACTGTGGCCGGTCACCGGCGCGGTACTCATCCTGATAAGCGGAGATGCGCGCACGAATTCCCGGCTCTCAGTCACACGGCTGCTCGGCACCAGGGCACTTGTCTGGGCGGGCGGCTTCAGCTACGCGCTGTACCTCTGGCACTGGCCGATCCTGGTGTTCTACCGAATGCGCACGGGGACTTACGCCGTCTCGCTCCTGCCGGGAATTGCCATCATCGGAACCGCTTGCGTGCTCGCCTATCTCACCACTCGGGCACTGGACGGCGGCCTGCGCACTCGAGTGCTCTCGGCATGGAGTGCCACCCGAATCCTGGTCGTCGGCGGCGTCTGTCTCGTAGTCATTGCGGGCCTCGGCTTCGGCAGCGGCTGGCTGCGCTCGAACCTGCTCATTGAGCGAGTGGGTGATCCGCGATCTGCCCATGTCGACAATCTCGCCTCTGCGCGCGAGGACTTCCCGCTGGTGTATCTGAATGGGTGCGTGCAGGATCTCTCGCACTCCGAGGTGATTGAGTGCACGGCCGGAGATCCCTCGGGAGACAAGACCGTCATGCTGATCGGGGGAAGTCACTCGGCTCATTGGTTCCCGGCGATTGACGCACTCGCCAAGGAGCGCGGGTGGAAGATCATCACGGCACTCAAGGATGCGTGTCGATTCACCATGGTCGAGGATGAGTCGGCGATCGGGGGACCCTCATGTCACGAGTGGAATGAGTCACTGCTCTTTCGGCTGAGGCGCACGCCGCCCGACCTGATCGTGACCACGTCGACCGTGAGCGATGGCGGTGGCGAATTCACGCCGGATGGCTATGTCGACCAGTGGAAGCTCCTCCAGGGCATGGGCGTCGATGTCGTGGGCATTCGCGACACGCCACGATGGATGTCGGATCCTGTCGACTGTCTCTGGGCGAACCCCACGAGCATGGACTCCTGCGCGGTACCCAGGCATCAATCGCTCGCGGCTGTGGATCCCGCACGGGTCCGCCCGGATATCCCGTCGAACGTCACCCTGATCGATGTCAACGACAGCATCTGCGACGCCGATTCATGCCCCGCCGTCATCGGTGACACGGTGGTGTACTGGGATCTCTCGCACCTATCAGCCACCTTCGCGGCCGGCCTGGCCGATGTCATCGGAGCCCGGTTCCCTTTGGGCTACCGATAGTCGGCGCGGCACATCACCGCACATCACTGCACTCGACATGATTCTCTGATGAGCACGCCTTCGCCTGAGCCGACCACGGATGCGGGGCACTCCCATAAGGCTCTCAAGGTCGCGAAGAAGATCGTGTTCGCGATGCTGCTTCTCAATATCGCTGCATTCGCCCCCGCGATCGTCCTGGGCGCGCTGGGTTGGCATGACGCTGTCAACGTGGCGATGCTCGCCGGCCTCGCCTCCTTCATGGCCTGCGGCATGGGATCCGGCTGGGTGACCGGCCTGCGTACGGCCGTGCCCTTCGCGGTGTTCGTGTCACTGACCGTGTGGGCCGCGCCGTATGCGATTCCCGCCGGACTCGTGCTGGGTGCTGCGGCTTTCTGGCGCGGCTTCGGCGCTCGGCTGGGCCTGCATAACGCACTCATGATGTCGGTCATTGCACTCGGGTTCCTCGTGACGGATCCTCCGAAGTTCGAGGGCACCTTCTCGCCGCCGATCGTTGCCGGCCTCGTGGCCCTGGGTTCGTGCCTGTATGTCACGCTCGTCATGTTCGTCGCACGTGGCGTGATCAAGCCGCCGCCCTTGACCAAGCTGGTGACTGCTCGCGTCGTCGCGTACAGCGTGATCCTGTTCTTCATGATCGGCATCGTGACCTGGGGTGTTATCCGTTTCGATCTCGGTCACGGCGGCTCCTGGATCATCCTCACGATCCTGGTCGTCTTCCAGCCCTACCTCGGTACCGGATTCAGGAAGGCTGGTCAGCGCGTGATCGGCACGGTCGGCGGATTCGTGCTCGCCCTGATCCTCGGCGAGTTCGTGTCAGGCGGGGTGTGGCTCTATGTCCTGGGCGTGGCGCTCTTCACCGTGGCCGGCACTCTGCTGATGCTCGGCAAGCCCTATGGAGTCTTCGTTCTGTTCCTCACGCCCGCGGTCGTGCTGGTCACGAGTGCAGGCTCGACAGTGGATAAGACCGCAATCATCCGGCTCGAGGCCACGGCCGTCGGCGTGGTCATCGTGCTGCTCGTCATGCTTGCTCTGACACCGCTAGCCAAGCATCTCCAGCAGAAGCACGGCGCCCCGACCTACTAGACGGCGCGCCGCAACGGAGACGGGCGTTGCTCCTGCTCTGATGTGCCCATGACTTCCGCCAGGCTTGCCAAGACCAAGAGCGTCGCGACCTCGATCCTGCTCATGGTCATCGCCGGCTTCGCGCCCGCGGTGGTCATGGGGGCGATCGGCTGGAAGAGTGCGGTCAGCGTGGCGATGCTCGGTGGACTCGCGACCTTCATGGCGGCCACCATGGGTAGGGGCTGGCAGACCGGCCTGGTCATCGCGGTGCCCTTCTCGATCATGACGGCCCTGGTCATCTGGGCTTCGCCGTATGCCTGGGCAGCTGCGATCCTCCTGGCTGTAGCGGCATTCGGGCGTGGTTACGGCGCCAAGGTAGGGCTGCAGAACGCGCTGATGACCGTGGTCATCGCCCTGGGATTCTTCGTCTCCGCACCGCCCACATTCGAGACGAGCTTTCCCGGACCGCTTCTTGCGGGCCTCGTCATGCTGGGCACGACACTGTGGGTCACGCTTGTCATCTTCGTGGCACGCCGGTGGGTGCATCCACCTCCGTTGGCGCCCATCGATATGACTCGAGTGCTGTGGTTCAGTTCCGTTCTCGCCTTCATGGTCGGCGTATCAACATGGTTTATCGTCGATCTCAAGCTCGGCCATGCCGGTGGCTGGATCATCCTGACGATCATCGTGGTGTACCAACCGAATCTTGGTGACGGCTTCAAGAAGGCTGGCGAACGAGCATTCGGCACGGTGATCGGATTCGTGATCGCCGTGATAGTCGGGCTCTTTGTCGAGAACGGTCCGCTGCTGTACCTGCTCGGCACCATCTGCTTGGTCATCGCGATGGTGGTCATGGGAACCGGCAAGCCCTATTGGATCTTCGCCGCATTCCTTACTCCGGCCATCGTGCTCTACGAGAGCGCGGGTTCGACCGTGACGAAGGTGGCGATGGAGCGACTGGAGGCAACGTTGATCGGCGTCGCCATCGTTCTCGTCGTGATGCTTCTTCTCCTACCTCTTGCCAATCGAGCGCGCAATAAGCAACCTGCGCAGGTCTAGGAGTGCGCCTCGTCGAGAGGCACCTGAATGGCAGTGATGAACGCCATCGACGGCTGATGTGTCGACAGGAAGTCGACATGCAGCGGGTGGGCAAGGTAGGACTCGAAGTCAGTCATCGAGGCGAAGTCCATGACGACCATCCAGGTGGCGCAGATGGGGGAGTGCGGTCGTCGACCGAGATCGCGCTGGAGGCGGGCCGAGAGTGCATGCGGATGAGCCTCGACCAGCGCATGTAGATCTGTCTCCAGCGGGAGCCGCAGCGTGTCGTCGAGTTCGGGCTCCAGTCGGATATTCACGACGTGGCGGATGGGTCCCGACGAGTGTGCGGTGGTCATGGCCACATTGTTGCGGACATGCGATTCGTGACGAGCATCCAGGGCTTCCTCGACGAACCGAGCCGATCCACTTAGTGGACTTTCGCCAGATCCAGGATGGAGATGCTCATGTCACGTGGCCCGACGCTGAAGCGAGGCGTTCCTCTGGTGCTCGCTCTGGTGGCCTTTCTCATGACGGCCGCACCGACCTCGGAGGCCGCATCGATCGAACCCTCCGACGGCGTCATGAGACAGGCGCTGCTCTCGCAGGCCCGCATGGCATCCATCACCGGATTCACCGGACGTCTCTACCCCGACGGGGAGGCGCTCAATGGATGCGAGGACCTGCCGCAGGGATTCTGGTGCGCCCGGTCGATTACGACCTCCCAGAGGGCGCGCGTGAGTCCGTCCAGTGTGACGATCGCCGTCTATCCCACGCTCAAGGCTGCGCGTTCCTCCTTCCGGCAGCAGTGGGAGGCGACGCAGAATCAGTTCGGTGAGACTCTGCTCGCATCGTCGCCGACTCGAGTGGTCACCCGCTTCCTGGCTGACGAACTACGCGATGCACAAGGCGCCCTCGTCAGCCCGGCAACTGTCTCCGTGACGGAGAGCAGGCTTGTCGGCCGCCTGGTCGTGACCGGAACATGCACTGCAGCAGTGTCGGCGCGGGCCCAGGCCACTCTGGCGGCATGCGCACGCGCCTTGAGTCTCGCGCAGTCACTGCAAGCTCCGCGCACTCAGTAGCGCTCGCATCCGCAACGTGGGGCGCTTCGTGCCCTAGGGTCGGGAGCGCGCCGAGCCGCGGCGTGCGACCTGCCTGCCGCATCGTGCAGGCGCGACAGGGGGCCTATGTCAACCGCGAATCCCACCTCGGCGACCAAGCGCCCCCTGAGTCAGGTTCTCCTTCGGCGGGCGGCCATCGCTATCGCTCTCGTGCTGCTCATGCTGGTGCCCGGCTTCGCCATGATGGCGGCCACGGGC
>JBEGLG010000224.1:0-2964 GCA_041183645.1 Actinomycetota bacterium
CTGCCGGGCAAGACCGTCATCGGTTTCTACACCACGAACCAGACCACCGTGCGGGTGAACATCCCCGGCGGTCGCGAGATCCGCGATGTCGATCTCTCCCTGTCGGTACCCGGCGGCTTCATCTACGCGACCGCGCTGATTCGCGCGAATTCCGGCACGCCGCCGACTCAGAACCAGACCTTCGCCATCGTCGGAGGAACGGGCAAGTACTCGGGAGTCGCGGGCCAGCTGATCCACAGCGGATTCACCGCTCAGGGGTCCAAGATCGAGTTCTTCTTCACGAACTAGAGCGGCGTGAGAGCCCTTCGCGCGGGCTCCGACGGGGGTCAGCCGCCGTGTCGGGAGGCCTCTCGTGGCCGATAGACTGGGGGCCTTCCCCAGCCTTCTGCCTGCACTAGCAATGGAGAGCCCGTGGCCCGCGTCGTCGTCGACGTCATGCTCAAGCCGGAGATCCTCGACCCCCAGGGTCGGGCTGTTCAGGGAGCCCTTGGGCGCCTGGGCCTGACCGGGGTCACCGATGTCCGCCAGGGCAAGCAGTTCGTGATCCAGGTCGACGGTGACCTCACCGGCGATCGCCTGGCCCTCATGCACAAGCTCGCCGAGGAACTCCTCTCCAACCCGGTGATCGAGAACTACTCGCTCACGGTCGAGGCTGACGCGTGAGCGCTCGCATCGGCGTCGTGACCTTCCCGGGCACCCTCGACGATCGCGATGCGGCCCGCGCGGTGCGCATTGCCGGCGGAGAGCCTGTCGAGCTCTGGCATGGCGACGACGACATCAAGGGCGTCGACGCGGTCATCCTGCCCGGCGGCTTCTCCTACGGCGACTACCTGCGCTGCGGCGCGATCTCGCGCTTCGCCCCCGTGATGAACTCGATCATCGATGGCGCCAAGGGCGGACTGCCCGTGCTCGGCATCTGCAATGGATTTCAGATTCTCGTCGAGTCGCATCTGCTGCCCGGCGCGCTGATGCGCAATGAGTCGCGGCACTTCATCTGCCGCGATCAGAAGCTGCGCATCGAGAATGCGGATTCGATGTGGACTCGCGATTACTTCACCAACCAGGAGATCGTGGTGCCGCTGAAGAACGGCGAGGGCAACTACTTCGCTGATCCCGCGACCCTCGACATGCTCGAGGGCGAGGGCCGTGTTGTTGCCCGCTACCTCGACGTGAATCCCAATGGCAGCGCGCGCGATATCGCGGGCATTCGCAATGAGCGCGGCAATGTCGTCGGTCTCATGCCCCATCCCGAGCACGCTGTCGAGGCACTCACCGGCCCGACCACCGAAGGACTTCCGTTCTTCACCAGCGTCCTGACCGCACTTGTGAGCGCCTGATGACTGACACCGTTGCCGCCGCCCAGGCGAACCCCGACGCATCACAGCCGTTTGCCGAGCTCGGCCTGAAGCCCGATGAGTACGAGCGCATTCGCGAGATCCTCGGCCGTCGACCGACCTCATCCGAGCTCGCGATGTACTCGGTGATGTGGAGCGAGCATTGCTCGTACAAGTCATCGAAGGTGCACCTGCGCCAGTTCGGCGAGAAGGCACCGAAGACCGATGCGCTTCTCGTCGGAATTGGCGAGAACGCCGGCGTCGTCGACATCGGCGACGGCTGGGCGGTGACCTTCAAGGTCGAGAGTCACAATCATCCGTCGTATGTCGAGCCGTACCAAGGTGCAGCCACGGGTGTCGGCGGCATCGTGCGCGACATCATCTCCATGGGCGCACGCCCGCTCGCGGTCATGGATCCGCTGCGCTTCGGGCCGCTTGACGCACCCGACACGTGTCGCGTGCTTCCCGGCATCGTCAGCGGAATCGGAGGCTACGGAAACTGCCTGGGCCTTCCGAACATCGGCGGCGAGGTCGTCTTCGACTCGACTTACCTCGGAAACCCGCTCGTGAATGCGCTCTGCGTCGGCTCGATGCGTCACGAGGACATCCACCTCGCCAGCGCGAAGGGCGTGGGCAATCTCGTCGTGCTGTACGGCGCACGCACGGGTGGCGATGGCATTGGCGGCGTATCAGTGCTCGCGTCCGAGACCTTTGATGCCGACGGCCCCGCGAAGCGCCCCAGTGTTCAGGTCGGCGATCCGTTCATGGAGAAACTGCTGATCGAGGCCACCCTCGAGGTGCTGCATGCCGGTTTGGTCGAGGGCATCCAGGATCTCGGCGGCGCAGGCATCTCGTGCGCGACCAGCGAGCTCGCCTCCAACGGCGACGGCGGCATGCACGTGTGGCTCGACCGTGTGTTGCTGCGTGATCAGACTCTCTCGCCCGAGGAGATCCTGATGAGCGAGTCGCAGGAGCGCATGTGCGCGATCGTGACTCCCGAGAAGCTCGACGAGTTCATGGCCCTCATCAAGAAGTGGGATGTCGAGGCAGTCGTCATTGGCGAAGTGAATTCCTCCGGACGTCTCACTGTCGACTGGCATGGCGAACAGATCGTCGATGTTCCTCCGCGCAGCGTCGCGCACGATGGCCCGGTCTACGAGCGTCCGTACCATCGCCCGTCGTGGCAGGACTCCCTCCAGGCCGATACCCCCGACTCGTTGCCGCGCCCGACCGATGGTGAGCAGCTGCGCGCCACGTTGATCAACCTGATCGGTGCACCGAACCTGGCCTCGAAGTCATGGATCACCGATCAGTACGACCGTTACGTGCTCGGCAACACCGTGCTCGCGCAGCCCGAGGATGCCGGCATGATTCGCGTCGACGAGACCACCGGTCGCGGTGTCGCGATCTCCACTGACTGCAACGGCCGCTACGCGAAGCTCGATCCATACAACGGGGCGAAGCTGGCCCTGGCCGAGTCGTACCGCAATGTCTCGGTTGCCGGAGCAAAGCCGCTTGCTGTCACCAACTGCCTGAACTTCGGCTCGCCCGAGGATCCCGAGGTCATGTGGCAGTTCTCCGAGGCCTGCCGCGGCCTTGCCGACGGTTGCCTCGAGCTCGGCGTGCCGGT
>JBEGLG010000225.1:0-5616 GCA_041183645.1 Actinomycetota bacterium
TCGTGAAAGCAATCACGAGTGTCGGTGACCCCGATGCCCTCGCCTAATGGAGTGATCCGCATGGACTGGCGCCACGAGAGTGCCTGCCGTGACGAAGACCCGGAGCTGTTCTTCCCGATCGGTAACACCGGCCCCGCGCTGGTGCAGATCGAGGAAGCCAAGGTCGTCTGCCGTCGCTGCAGCGTCGTCGACGAATGCCTGCGCTGGGCCCTCGAGACCGGTCAGGATGCCGGCGTCTGGGGCGGACTCTCCGAAGACGAGCGCCGCGCCCTCAAGCGCCGCAATGCCCGCCTGCGGGCTCGCAGCAACGCCTGATCCGGGCTACTTCCCTGCCCTGACTTCAATGCGGGCAGCCGTGCCATGCCCTTCACTGGGCAGGAGCCGGAAGGTGCCCCGTGCCTCGTTCTGCACGAGTGATTCCACGATCTGCAGGCCGAGCCCGGCCGACTCCATCGTGAACCCGTCGGGCAGACCTGCACCATCGTCGATGACATCGATGCCGATAGCGCCCGCGCCTTCGGAGATCACCACGCGAATGCGTGCCGCCTTGGCATGCTCGACAGCATTCTGGAGCAACTCGGAGACCGCCATCGCGAGCGGAGTCACGAGCTCCTCGGGGATTGCCGAGCACTCCCCCTCGCGCTCGATCACGGGGCTCACGCCCGCGACTGCGTAAGCAGGGGCCAGATCACGCACGAGCGAGATCACCCGATCGACGACTTCCTCGAACGGAACGTCCTCGCTTCCTGCCTTCGACAGGCTCTCGTGGACGACCGCGATCGATGCCACGCGCAGCTGGGCCTCGGCCAGCGCCTCGCGTGTCTCCTCGCTCTGCGCCCGACGCCCCTGCAGGCGCAGTAACGCCGCCACCGTCTGGAGGTTGTTCTTCACTCGGTGATGAATCTCGCGAATAGTGGCGTCCTTGCTCATCAGGGCACGCTCACGGCGACGGATCTCCGTGGCGTCCTGCAGAAGGACGATCGCACCGCGCCGGATCTCGCGGTCGAGGATCGGAATACCGCGCACCAGCACGGTGGCCGTGCCGTTGTCGACATCGGCACTGCCGGCCACCTGCCCGCTCGCCACCTGCGAGAGAGCCTCGTCGACCGGGCCGTGCTTATGCGAGAGCTTGATGAGCAGCGCGCAGAGGTCCGCGCCGATCAGCTCGGTCGCCAGGCCGAGCCTGCGCATCGCGCTGACGGCATTGGGGCTGGCGAACTCGACGAGTCCTGCGTCATCGAGCCGGATGAGCCCGTCGCCGACTCGCGGCGTGCCCGTTGCGCCGGTGACGATCTCGGTGGACGGAAAGGTACCCGCGACCAGCATGGCGAAGAGGTCATCGGCGGTCTGCAGATAGATCTCCTCGAGTCGACCTGCCACGCGGCGGGTGGGCGACGAGTGTCGCTCGACGATGCCGATGACCCGACCCTGGAAGTTCACGGGATAGGCGTTCTCGGCAACGCGACCGAAGGCAGCGGCCTGATCGAGATGCGGCGAGCGCCCCTTCGCCACGAAGCTGCCCACGACATCGTCGGGCATATTGGTCGGGGCCGTGGTGGCGCGGACCTGGGCCACGGCAAGCAGGCCGCCCTCATTCCAGGTCGGCAGCCAGAGCACGAGATCGCTGCCGGCGAGATCAGCGAGGAGTGACCACTCCGACACGATGAGGTGAAGCCGATCGATGTCGGCCTCAGTGAGGTCAGTGCGCTCTTCTGCCAGCCGATTGAGGATCGCCACGGGCCGAGATTACCTTCGCGAGCCTGACGCAGCGCTGAACACTCCGAGCGCGAGCCGGGGAAGGCGAATCAGATGATGATCGCGAGGACATCGCCCTCGCGGATGACGTCGCCCGGGGCGACCGAGATCTCGCTGATGGTGCCACCGGCCTCGGCGAGGACCGGAATCTCCATCTTCATCGACTCGAGGATCATCAGGGTGTCGCCGGGCTCAATCGCCTGGCCGGCCTCGACGAGCACGGAATGAACAGAGGCCACCATCTCGGCACGCACGGTCACTGACATGGGAGCCTCCTATTCGCTTCGGTAGTACGTCGCCCGGATCGAGGTCACGATCGAGGTTCGTAGTGTCTCAGGTGCCTCGGTGCATTCGCAGGAACTCTTGACACGTGCCTTGATCACTCGCTCGACGCGCACGATCTCAGCGCAGGGACCGCACTCCTCGAGGTGAGTGGTGACGTCGATGCTCGTGACCTCATCGCATTCATTGTCGATGTAGACGTAGACAAGTGACAGCACCTCGGTGCACGGGGTGGCGTGATGATTTCCGCAGCTCATGACTCCTCGCCTCCGCTCACGGATGCCGCGGGCACGTAACCGCGCTCGACGGCGTAGTCGGCCAGGGAGTCACGGAGCAGCTTGCGTCCGCGGTGCAGACGTGACATCACCGTGCCCACCGGGGTCTCCATGATCTCGGCGATCTCCTTGTACGGGAATCCCTCGACATCGGCGAGGTACACCGCGAGACGAAACTCCTCGGGCAATGCCGCCATGGCCTCGACGATGTCGGCATCGGCCAGGCGGTCGAGGGCTTCCATCTCGGCGGAGCGCAGGCCGGTCGAGGTGTGCGATTCTGCCTCGGCCAGCTGCCAGTCGAGCAGCTCATCGGCGGATGACTGATACGGCTCGCGCTGCTTCTTGCGATACGAATTGATGTAGGTATTGGTGAGGATGCGGAACAGCCAGGCCTTCAGGTTCGTGCCGTCGGTGTACGAGTCGAAGGCGGCGAAGGCCTTGACGAAGGTCTCCTGCACGAGATCCTCGGCGTCGGTCGGGTTCTTTGTCATGCGCATGGCCGCGCCGTAGAGCTGGTCGAGGTACGGCAGCGCATCGCGCTCGAACCGGGCAGTGCGATCCTCTGCCTGCTCCTCGGTGCTCGCTACCTCGCTCATCAGTGTCGAGCCTACTGACTCCTCGGCACCCAGAGAGAGGGGCACGGCGCCGGGCCACTCGACTGCGGGGCAGCCGGATTCCCTCGTGCAGGTGGTCACGTGAGGAGCAACGCCTGCCGGCGTCCGGGAATTCCCTAGAAGAGCAAGCCCTCATCAGGCGCGATAGGCACGATCAGCGCGGGGCCGTTATTGCGCACATTGCCGACGGCGGTCGACACCGGCTCAGCCACGAGGGCCAGGTGGAAGCCGGCTTCGAGCATGGGCGGAGGAAGCTCCTTGCCCGGTATCCGGGGATCGAGCCACTCGGCCCAGTCGGCCTCATCGATCATCACCGGCATCCGGTCGTGGATGACCGCCAGTTCAGGTGTCGCGGCCGTGGTGATGACCGTGCAGGTCAGCCGCGGTGCGGCCTCAGGAGCCGCGGGGTCGCTCCACCACTCGTAGAGACCGGCCATCGCCAGTGAGCGGCTATCCGCACGATGAATGTAGAACGGCTGCTTGGCGCCCTTCTCCGGTCGGTACCACTCGTAGTAGCCGTCAGCGGGGATCAGGCAGCGGCGCTTGGCGAATGCCGAGCGGAATGACGGCTTCTCCGCGACTGTCTCGACACGGGCATTCGTGAGCTTCGTCGACATGGAGGAATCCTTCGCCCACGACGGGATCAGCCCCCACCGCGCGATCTCCATCCGGCGCGTGGTCGCACCTTCGCTCTCGGTGGCGGCGATGAGGTACATCTCCTTCGTCGGTGCCACGTTGAAGTCGGGTGCGAGTATCCGCTCCGGCCCGTCGGCGACCTCGAACTCCTCGACCCAGTCAGCAGCGGTCGTGGCAGCTGCGTAACGGCCGCACATCAGTCATCCGCCTGATCCGACTCCGACGAGTCATCAGTCCAGGTGCTGTAGATGAGCAGCTGTCGGCGAATGTGATCGATTCTCCCGAGCAATGCGATCGCGTCGATCACGGCCTGCACGTCACCCGCGTGCACCATCACGTGCCGCGCTGCGGTGTCGAGCTCCGCACTCAGTTCCTCGCTCTCGCGCGCGATCGCCTGCTCACCCGCGGGCGTGAGAGGTGCACCATCGGCACCGAGAGTCACTCGCGCCATGCGCACGACCTGATCGATCAGTTCGCCGAAGCGCTGCGGTGTCAGCGGCTGCACGACACCGCGATCGAAGAGCAGGTTCGCAGCGCCCGAGATGCCGCGCACTTGCACGCCGATACCGCCGAGTCGGCGCAGTCGCCGGGCATCCTCATCGAGACCGGCGGCGACCTCGCGCCCCCGCGGATTCCAGAAAGAGCTCTCCGCGAGCTTCACCAGCGCCTGCCGAGCAGTATCCGCTTCCGAGCGCAGGGCACGGCTCGCGTCGATGTAGTCATGGTTCATGCCGGGTTCAAGGGTCCGGCCGTCGAGGCCATTGCCGTGTCCCACCGAGGCGAGGACAGCGAGGATCGCATCGCGATACCTGGTGAGTGCTCGCTCGAACTCAGCCGGCTTGGGCTTGGCCGGGTAGAGATACACCGCGAGCAGGCCGATCACGCCGCCGATCACGACATCGAGCACTCGCCAGATGTCCTGCTGCATGGAGCCCGGGCCGAGGGCCAGGACAAAGACGACGGCGATCGGGATCTGGATCTGCCCGGCCACTGACCACGGAATCATCCGAGCGACGAAGAGCGAGGCCACGACCGCGATCAGGAAGGACCACCAGCTCAGGCCCACCAGGTTGACCCACACGGATGCGACCAGCACGCCGATGCCGGTGCCGAGAATCCTCTGCAGCGACAGCCCCAGGGTGCTCCACGGCGACGACTGCAGCACCAGCAGCGTGGTGACGGGAGCGAAGATGCCCAGGGAACTACGCGAGAAGGTGATGGCGACCAGCCAGGCCACCGTGACAGCGATACCCAGGCGAATGATGTGCGCGGGGCTGCCCAGACCGCCGTTGCGCTGCTGGAGCACGTCGCCGAGGCGCAATTCGGGCAGAAGCCCGCTGTTTCCGCCTGAGGGAGCGCGACCGCTCGACTGCGCCATGCCCACCAGGCTAGTGCGATTACGCTGGACCCGATGACTACCGAGAAGCCGAATGCCGAGAGCGCCTACTGGCCGGCGCCCCATGCCGATCACCCGATCCAGGCCACCGTCTCGGTTCCCGGCTCGAAGTCAGCCTCCAATCGCGCACTCGTGCTCGCCGCTCTCGCTGACGGCCCGAGCACCATCACCGGCCTGCTCGATGCGCGCGATACGCGACTGATGATCACCGCGCTCGAGAGCCTGGGCGCCACGATCGAGACTCTCGCGACCTCGCCGGTCGGCAATATCGACGTCCGCGTCATCCCCGCTTCGCTCTCCGGTGGCTGCAGTATCGACGTGGGCCTGGCCGGCACGGTGATGCGCTTCCTGCCGCCGCTGGCGGCGTTGACCTCGGGGACTGTCGACTTCGATGGCGACCCCCACGCGCGTGTTCGACCCATGTCAACCACCATCGAAGCATTGCGTCAGCTCGGCGTCGAGATCGACGACCAAGCGCGCGGAACGCTGCCCTTCTCCGTGCGCGGCACGGGTGAGGTCACCGGCCGTGAGGTACGCATCGACGCCTCGGCATCGAGCCAGTTCGTCTCCGCCCTGCTGCTGGCCGGCGCTCGATTCGCGACCGGCCTCGTCATCACTCATGTCGGTCCGCCGGTGCCGAGCCAGCCTCATATCGACA
>JBEGLG010000226.1:0-2795 GCA_041183645.1 Actinomycetota bacterium
CGGCCGCCGAGAACGGTGATGATGTCGCCCTTCTGCAGGCCGGCCGCCTCGGACGGCCCATTCGCCTTCACCTCGAGCACCTTGGCGCCAGGGCCTTCGTAGGACGTATCGAGATTGACTCCGATCACCGGAGTCTTCGACGTGCCCGTGGCCATGAGCTCCTCGGCAATGCGCTTGGCCGTATTGATCGGAATGGCAAAGCCCAGTCCGATGCTGCCTGCCTCGGCATTGCCGGAGGCCATCGACGCAATCGCCGAGTTGATGCCGATCACCCGACCCGCACCATCGAGAAGCGGACCGCCGGAGTTGCCGGGGTTGATTGCCGCATCGGTCTGGATCGCATTGATGAACGACGTGTCGCCACCGCTCTCGCCTGCAGTGACCGGCCGATCCAGGGCACTGATGATGCCTGCGGTGACCGTGCCGTCGAGTCCGAGCGGTGCACCGATCGCGATGGCCATGTCGCCGACGGATACATCGTCGGAGTTGCCGATCAGCATCGCGGGAAGTCCCTTCTTCGCGACCTTCACGACGGCGATGTCGTACTCGGGATTCGTGCCGACAACCTCACCCTTGATGCGCGTGCCGTCATTGAAGACGACCTCAAGCTTGCCGCCCTTGGCGATCGCGACGACATGGTTGTTGGTGAGGATGTAGCCATCGGAGCGGATGACGAAACCGGAGCCGCTTCCGGCGGAGTTCGCGCCGGTGGCAACAATCGACACGACCGACGGCAGTTCGGCAGCGGCAATCGACGAGATCGATTCGCCGGGAGTCGTGACGGAGGTCGAGGAACCGGAGACCTGAGGAAGTGTCACGACCGAGCCGGACGATGAGTCGTCGATGCCCTGGCCCAGCAGGTAGCCGCCCAGCCCGGCGAAGAGGCCGACCACGAGCGCGGTGATCGCGGCGATCATGATGATCGCGAAGACTCCGGGGCCTCGACGTGAGTGCGAGGGCGCCGCCGCGGCGGGCGTGGCCACGACTGAGGGGGCCGGCACAGGCTCGCTCACGTGGCCCGGCATCGGCGAGGCCGACTCCAGGGGCTCCGACGGCGTCGCCGGCTCCATGGACTCAGCGGTGGGGTCCGACATGCTTGTCCTCTCACGGTTCCTGGCACCAGGCTAGGCTGCCCGTGATCCCAGCAACAGCGGAGGTGCGTCATCGCAACCACATCACGACCCCTGAACGCCGAGTCCTGGACTCTCGCCAATGACTGGCTCGACGAATCCGAGCCGGTGCGCACGGCACGGGCGAAGGCTGCCGACCTCGGCTCCGACGCCATCAGTGCCGCCACGGCGTCACTGCTCAGCGTGCTCGCAGCGTCGGTCAATGCCTCTGCGGTCGTCGAGATCGGTGCGAGCACCGGTGTCTCCGGCGCCGCGCTGCTGGCGGGCATGACCGACGAGGGCATCTTGACCTCGATCGATGTCGAGGCCGAGAACCAGCGCGTGGCCCGAGATACCTTCACCGCCCTGGGCTACGACCACGTACGCACGCGCCTGATCACCGGTCGCGCACTCGAGGTGCTGCCCCGCCTTCAGGACTCTGCCTACGACATCGTCTTCGTCAATGGCGATCGCACCGAGTACCCCGCGATCGTGGCTCAGGCTCGACGCCTGCTTCGCGCAGGCGGACTCATCGTGCTGAACTCCGCACTCGGCACCGGCGGACTCGCTGACTCCGGTCAGCGCGAGGCGGGCCAGCAGGCATTGCGCGAAGCGGCGAATACGTTGCGCGACGAGGATCACTGGCTACCGGCACTGCTCACCGTTGGCAACGGACTACTCATCGCGACTTTGCGCACCGCGGAATAGCGCGCACCAGACCGCACATAACGTGAGCCCCGTCCCTGATTCAGGGACGGGGCTCACGTATGTCAGGTACTAGGAGAACAGGACCAACAGCTTCTCGCCGAGCTCCTTGGCCTCTTCGCCATTGAGCTCAACAACCAGGCGTCCGCCACCTTCGAGCGGTACGCGCATGACGTAGCCGCGGCCCTCCTTGGTCACCTCGAGCGGGCCATCGCCCGTCCGTGGCTTCATCGCGGCCATGTGGAACCCCTTTCATGCCCGGCCATGCCGGGAAACTCGTATAGACCATTATCTCGCATGGGGGTCGGCGCGCTCGGGGCGGGGCAGCCCCCCGGAGCCACCCCCCGAAGGAGCCCTGCGCCGGGTGCGCGAACGGGGCCTAGTGGCCCGACTCGCCCTTCTCCTGAGCCGCCAGTCGGGCGCGGAGATCGGCGAGCTCGGCATCGACTTCGTCCATCCGATAGCCGCGGATAACGACATCGAATCCGGCCATCGCCGGCTTGCGATCCGCGGGGGCCTCGGGCAGTTCGCCGAGTCGCCCGACGGAGGCCAGGGCGATGCAGGCGATCACGGCGATCGCCACGAGCACGAAGACGAGCATCATGTGCCCATCCCACCACGGGTTGCCCAGTCGCGGGAGATCAGGTCGAGAGCCGTGTCGATGGTCGTCGACCACTGCAGCTGCGACTGACCCTGCTCCGAGAGGAATCCGCCGCCTCGCCAGTGGTCGATCTGGGCACGCAGGCCCGCATAGTCGTCCCAGGGATCCAGGGCCACGACAGGCTTCTCGTGCATGCGCAAGTGACGTGCTGTCCAGACTTCCATGAGCTCCTCGAGGGTGCCGATGCCGCCGGGCAGGGCCAGGAAGGCATCGGCGCGGTCGTCCATGATGGCCTTCCGCTGACGCATGTCGGTGGTGACGATCAGCTCATCGGCATCGTGATCGGCGACTTCCATCTCGATGAGCTTCTGCGGGATCAC
>JBEGLG010000227.1:0-3544 GCA_041183645.1 Actinomycetota bacterium
GGCGATGTCTACGCGCGCGGGCAGCTGCGCATGATGGCGCCCATCGTCGGCCTCGATCCCGAGGAACTGGCCGCCTCCTTCGACGCCCAGACACCCGACCGCGACTACTGAAGGCGACTCGGTGGCGCCTGCGTAGGCTGGGGGAATGACCGCCCCTGACACCGTTGCCTTGGTGACCTTGGGCTGCGCCCGCAATGAGGTCGACTCCGAGGAACTCGCGGGCCGCCTTGCCGCAGCAGGCTGGACCATCGTCGACGATCCCGCCGAGGCGAGTGCAGTGCTCGTCAACACGTGCGGCTTCGTCGAGGTGGCCAAGAAGGACTCCATCGATGCCGTGCTCGCTGCCGCCGACCTGAAGGAACTCGGTACCGGGCCGCAGACTGTAGTCGCGGTCGGCTGCCTCTCCGAGCGCTATGGCGCCGAGCTGGCCGAATCACTGCCCGAGGCCGATGCCGTGCTCGGCTTCGACGACTATCCCGATATCGCGGAGCGACTTCGCGCCATCGTCGGCGGCGAGGCGCACGTGCCGCACGCCCCGAAGGACCGCAGGCATCTGCTGCCGATCTCGCCGGTCGAGCGCGATGCCGCAGCGGCGTCGATTCCGGGCCATGCGCAGATGCCCGAGGTCGACACTGCCTGGGCGCCGCCCGTGCTGCGCCGTCGCCTCGACGGCAGCCCGGTCGCTCCGGTCAAGCTCGCTTCCGGCTGCGATCGCCGCTGCGCGTTCTGCGCCATTCCGTCGTTCCGCGGCTCCTTCGTCTCGCGTCCGCCGGCCGATGTCATGGCCGAGATCATCTGGCTGGCGGGTGAGGGCGTTCGCGAGGTCGTGCTCGTGAGTGAGAACTCCACGTCGTATGGCAAGGATCTCGGCGATCTTCGCCTGCTCGAGACCTTCCTCGGCGAGATCGGCGCGGTCGAGGGCATCGATCGCATTCGCGTGGCCTATCTGCAACCCGCCGAGGTGCGCCCGGGGCTGCTCGCCGCTATCGCGAAGACCCCGATCGTCGCCCCGTACTTCGATCTCTCGTTCCAGCACTCGAGCCCGACCGTGCTGCGCCGCATGCGTCGTTTCGGCGGTACCGAGGAGTTCCTCTCGCTGATCGACCAGATCCGCACTCTGTCGCCCGAGGCCGGCATCCGCAGCAACGTGATCGTCGGCTTCCCCGGTGAGACCGAGGAGGAATTCGCCGACCTGCTCGACTTCATCGAGCGTGCGCGCATGGATGCCGTCGGAGTATTCGGCTACAGCGACGAAGACGGCACGGAGGCCGCGACTTTGGAGGGCAAGCTCGACGACGACCTCATTCGCGCTCGTGTCGAGACGATCACCGCACTGGCCGAGGAGATCATGCTGCAGCGTGCCGAGGATCGCATCGGCACGAGCGTGCGCGTGCTCGTCGAGGCTGTCGAGGCCAATGACGACGGCGATCGCATCGCGGTCGGCCGCGCGGGTCATCAGGGCCCTGACGATGCCGCGACACTCGTGTTCATCGGCGACCTTGAGGTTGCGATCGGCGATGTGCTCGAGTGCGAGGTCGTCGGCACCGATGGCGTTGACCTGATCGCGGAGTGTGCGTGAGCCAGCTCGACCATGCCGGTGATCGCGTAGGCGATCCCCGCATCATGAATCTTCCGAATGCGCTGACCGCATTCCGGGTGCTGTGCGTGCCGCTCATGGCATATCTGCTTTTCGCCGACGGTGGTGAGCGCGGAAGCCTGCGTGATCTCGCGGCGCTCGTGTTCGTCCTGGCCTCGATTACCGATCTTCTCGACGGAGCCATCGCGCGCCGGCGCGGGCAGGTAACCACGTTCGGCAAGATCGCCGATCCGATTGCCGATAAGGCGCTCACCGGGGTCGCACTGATCTCGCTGTCGCTCATGCATGACCTCGCCTGGTGGATCACGATCGTGATCCTGGTGCGCGAGCTCGGGGTCACTGCCTTGCGCGTCTGGGTGATCCGCCACGGCGTGATCCCGGCGAGCAGGGGAGGCAAGGCGAAGACCCTCGCGCAGACGATCGCGATCACGATGTATCTCGTCGATCTTCCCTCGCTCGGCTGGTGGATCCCGCTCTCGCAGGTCGCGATGGGCATTGCCGTCGTGCTCACCGTGCTCACCGGACTCGACTACGTGCGGCATGCACTGCGCCTGCGGCGACTGCCGCGCGGCAGCGAGTCGATCGATGGCGTCGTGCGATGAGCGCTGCGTCCCTCGTCGAGTCGTGCGCCCGTCGCGGCCTGACCATCGCGACCGCGGAGTCCCTCACCGCCGGGCTGGTATCCGCGGCGATTGCCGATATCCCGGGGTGCTCCGCAGTGTTCCGCGGGGGAGTCGTCGCCTATGCGACCGACATCAAGGCGAGCGTGCTGGGCTTGGAGTCGCGGGATCTCGAGCACGTGGTGAGCGAGCAGGTGGCGGCCGAACTTGCCCGCCATGCCTGTCGTGTGCTCGATGCCGACCTCGGAATCTCGACGACCGGTGTCGCCGGGCCTGACCCACTCGACGGTCAGCCGCCCGGACGTGTGTGGATTGCCGTTCACGAGCGCGCAAGCGGGCGCACGATCGCCCGTCGACTCGATCTGGCCGGTGATCGCGCCTCCGTGCGAGCGGCTGCCGCCGCGGCGGCGCTGGCGCTGGCCGCCGACCTCGTCGCCGAATTGCCCGAGTAAGAGTCGGGTAAGCATCGGTCAGGTATGCGTCGTCGGGAATGCGAAGTCGGGCCCGCGCGTTAAGGTAGGCAGGACAAGGAAGGGAGGGACCATGATCGTGCTACGCCACGTCATCGGCGATGAGCTTCGTCGCCGTCGGCAGGATCAAGGCCGCACCCTTCGCGATGTCTCGGCTGCTGCCGCCGTCTCCCTCGGGTACCTGTCCGAGGTTGAGCGCGGGCAGAAGGAGGCCTCGTCCGAGCTGCTCGCAGCCATCTGCGAAGCCCTCGAGGTTCCGCTGTCTGACGTCCTGTCCTCGGTGAGCACTCATATTGCCGAGGCCGAGACCGTTCCGGTCTCCACCCTCATGGTCTGAGCGTGCGCCTGACCGATTTCTGGGAGCGCATGGAGCAAGTCCTCGGCCCCAGCTACGCGCATTCCTGGGCGCGCGATGTAGTGCTGCCTGACCTCGGGCTCTGCGCCCAGGGCGCCATCGACGCCGGCATCGACACGAAGGACATCTGGCGCGCGGTGTGCAACACGGTCGAGGTGCCCTCGACCTTGACCTAGGGCGCGCTCAGCGGCTCCGCCCGCCCCCGACACTAGGCTCGAATCATGCGACGTAAGCCCCTGCGGTATCTCACCGTGGTGACCTATGGGCGCACGGGCAGCACCGCCATCCAGGCCACCTTGAACGCCCTTCCCGGCGTACTCGTGCGGGGCGAGAACTACAACGCCTTCCGCGGACTCCACGACTACGTGCAGTCGATCGCCGAGACCGCTGATCGCCATAGCTCGGGCAAGCCCACTCACCCCTGGTACGGCTCGGCCAAGCTGAGCCCGCCTGACGTGGTCGATGACCTGCGCCGGCACGTGGTCGAGACCGTGCTGCGACC
>JBEGLG010000228.1:0-7140 GCA_041183645.1 Actinomycetota bacterium
CCTCGCGCAGGGCGTCGTCGAGAGTCTCGGCGGCCACCTCGAGTCGCTCGACAGTCTCGGAATCGATCTGCTTGCGCACGCGACTGATGGCCTTCTCGACCATCGACACCGTGAGCTCGGAGGTGATGGCGGCCGTGGCCCGATCGACGAGCTCGTGACCCTCATCGATCACGACCGCATCGTGCTCCGGCAGCACCGGGATTCCCTCAATGGCATCGATGGCCAGCATCGCGTGATTGGTGATGACGATGTCGGCTTCCTGCGCCTGCAGCCGACGCTTCACCGTGAAGCACTCCTCGCCGTAGGAGCACTTGCTCTCCCCTACGCACTCACGACGACCCACTGACAGGCTTCGCCAGACGCGTGGATCAATCTCGTCGGGATACTCATCGCGATCGCCGGTCTCCGTGCTCTCGGCCCACTCGCGAACCGCGATCACCTGATCGCCGAGCTCAGTGCGCTTGGCACTGAACAACGCCTCGGATTCATCCTCGGGCACCGTGCCATGCAGTTTCTCCAGGCACACGTAGTTGTTGCGCCCCTTGAGCACGGCGAAGGTCACCGGTCGCGACATCACGGGCTCGAGCGCCTCGGCGAGACGGGGCAGATCGCGCTCGACGAGCTGCCGCTGCAGGGCCAGGGTTGCCGTGGCCACCACCACCGTGTTGTTGGTCGTCGCCGCATGCACTGCCGCAGGCACGAGATAGCCGAATGACTTTCCGGTGCCGGTACCTGCCTGGACGATCACGTGCGAGCCCTCGCCGATGGCCGTGGCCACGGCATTGGCCATCTCATGCTGGCCCTCGCGCCGCTGGCCGCCCAGTGCCTCGACTACGGCATCGAGGGCATCATCGACCTCGCTCATGCGCAGGCCGTGCGCAGTTCGTTCGCGAGCCCCTCGGGCACCCGCGCATGCAGCCTGGTGCCGGTCTCGCCGTGCTCGACGCTGATGACATCGCCGGTCGCATGCGCGCGGGAGATGAGATCACCGCGCGCATAGGGAACGACGAGGTCGACTTCCTGCATCAGGCTCGGCAGGTCGGCCTCGATCGCGAGCATCAGCTCATCGATGCCCTCACCGGTCTTGGCCGAGATGACGACCGAGTGCGGCTCGCGGCGCAGCAGGTTGGTGACCACTTCGGGGTCGGCGATATCGGCCTTGTTCAGCACGATCAGCTCGGGCACGTGCCCGGCATCGACGTCGTTGAGCACCAGTCGCACGGCATTGATCTGGCCCTCGGGATCCTCGTCGGAGGCATCGACCACGTGCACGATGAGGTCAGCGTCCTTGACCTCCTCGAGGGTCGAGCGGAAGGCCTCGACCAGCTGATGGGGAAGGTGGCGCACGAATCCGACGGTGTCAGCCAGGGTGAAGTCGCGTCCGCTCGGCGACTTGGCCTTGCGGATCGTGGGATCCAGCGTCGCGAAGAGGGAGTTCTCGACGAGCACGCCGGCACCGGTGAGCCGATTCAGCAGGCTCGACTTGCCCGCATTGGTGTACCCCGCGATGGCCACCGACGGAACGCCCGCACGATGGCGCGAGGCTCGCTGGGTGACACGCGACTTCTCCATCTCCTTGAGCTCGCGACGCAGCTTGGTCATCTGCGCGCGGATACGACGGCGATCGGTCTCGATCTTGGTCTCACCGGGGCCACGGGTGCCCACGCCTCCGCTGGCACTGCCGCCGGCACCACCACCCTGACGCGAGAGGGATTCACCCCAGCCGCGAAGTCGCGGCAGCAGGTACTGCATCTGCGCGAGCGAGACCTGCGCCTTGCCCTCGCGACTGCGTGCGTGCTGGGCGAAGATGTCGAGGATCAACCAGGTGCGGTCGACCACCTTCACCTTGAGGATCGACTCGAGCTGGCGCAGCTGGCCGGGGGTGAGCTCGCCATCGCAGATCACGGTGTCGGCGCCGGTGGCCTTCACGATCTCGTACAGCTCGAGCACCTTGCCGGAGCCCAGGTAGGTCGCGGGGTCGGGATTGTCGCGGCGCTGGATCACGCCATCGACCACCTCGGAGCCTGCGGTCTCAGCCAGCAGCGCGAGCTCGCGCAGTGATCGCTCGGCATCGCCGACCGTGCCGGAGGTCCAGACACCTGCGAGCACAACCCTCTCGAGTCGAATCTGGCGGTACTCGACCTCGGTGATGTCCTCGAGCTCGGTCGACAGGCCGGCGACTCGGCGCAGCCCCGCGCGAGCCTCGAGCTCGTAATCGCCCGTGCTCTGCTGATCGTCGTCGAGATCGTCGTTGCTCATGCCCGCAGGCCTTCGTGCCGGGTCACGGCAGCAGCACGGTGCCGCGCGCCACGAGGTCAGCAGGGCCGCGCAGCAGCAGATGACCGGCCTCAGTCTCGGTAATGCTCAGTGTTCCGCCCGGCACGTCGACACGAACCTCGCGGCCGGCCGGGGCTTCGATGCGACGCAGGTACGCGAACGCGGCCGCGCACGCACCGGTGCCGCAGCTCAGGGTCTCGCCCACGCCGCGCTCGAAGACGCGCATCGCGATGTGGTCATCGCCGCGCACCACGACGAACTCGACATTCGCGCCCTCGTCGAAGACCGACGTGGGAGCGATCCCCGGGGAGACGAGGAGGTCGCCGGCATCGTCGAGCGAGTCGACGAACGACACGGCGTGCGGATTGGGGATCATCACGCCCACCGCAGGGATCTGCCGGCTTCCGACGGTCACGACAGCGGTGCCCGGCGGCGTGCTCGGGATACCCATGTCGACGGTAATCGTGAGATCGGATTCCATGGTGACCTGGCGCAGGCCACCGCGCGTGGCGATGCTGACCTCGGCATCGGTGATGAGCCCTGTCGCATCGAGATAGCGGGCGAATACTCGCGAGCCGTTGCCGCACATCTCGGAGATGCTGCCGTCGGCATTGCGGTAGTCCATGAACCACTCAGCGGAGTCGGCCATCGCGGCAACCTCGGGAACACGAGCGGTGCGCACGACCCTGATGACGCCATCGGCGCCGAGGCCGAAATGCCGATCGCACAGATAGCGCACCTGCTCGGGAGTGATCTCGAGCTCGCCCTCGTGATCGGGGATGAGGATGAAGTCGTTGCCGGTTCCGTGACCCTTCACGAACCGCAGTTCCGCATTCCTCGCCATGCCCTAGAGCCTAGTCGTCGCTCAGCGTCGGGCAGCGGCTGCGACCTCGTACCCGTGGATAACCTCCTGGAGCACATTCGGCCAGGAATCCGAGGGCTCGACGGTGCGATTGTGCTCGGCGATTCGCTCGCGCAGGGCGCGGTCATGGGCCAGTTGCGCGATCGCTCCCGCCATGGCCCAGTCATCGGCTCCGATCAGGCCATCGACACCCTCCGACACGAATTGCGTGGTGCCGGAATCCGCATGGATGACCAACGGCAGGCCCGCGCAGCGGGCCTCGAGTGCCGCGAGGCCGAAGGACTCCTTGATCGACGGCTGCACGTAGATATCGGTGTGCGCGAACTCCTCGAGAATGCCCGCGCGATCGAGTCGTCCGCGAAACCGCACGGGAAGTTCGTGACGTCGTGCGAAGCGCTCGGCGCGCCCGCGATCAGGGCCGTCACCGATCACCGTGAGCTCGAGCGGAATGCCCGCGCCCACCATGCGCTGCGCAGCCTTGAGCATCCGCAGCAGGGGGATGATGCGCTTACGCGGCGCCAGTCGCATCACGCTCGTCAGTCGTACGACGTCGTCGGTGCGCACGGCAGGGACAAGTGCCCACTCGGCGGGCGTGATGCCATTGGGGATGACGAGCACCGGCGCGCTCGCCGGGGCCGCGCCTTCGATCCGGGAGGCAGCGAGGCCGCTCACGGCCGACAGCTGGATGCCCCAGTCACTCCAGCCCAGGGCGCGATCGCTGAGTGCGAAGGCCCGCTCGGCCACAGGCCCCCAGACGCAGTGCACCGTGACGAGTACGGGCAGCCCGGCGTCGCGCGCTGCGCGTATGGCCCCCCAGGCAAAGGGCGAGATCACTCCGGCGTGCACGTGCACGGCATCGACCGGATCGGCGGCCAGAACGGCGCTCACTTCACGGTATGTACGCGGATGAATCGGCAGCCCGGCCGGAATGCGAGCCGCAACTCGGTGCACGGGCAGGCCATCGATGATTTCGGTGCCCGCAAAGACCGCTCCGGACCCCGCTGTCGCGGTGATGACACGAACATCGTGACCCGCGGCAGCCTGCTGCATGGCGAGTGCGCGCACCTGGGTCTCGATACCCCCGGTGCGCGGCAGGTAGCAGTCACTGACGTGGGCGATCCTCACTCGGGTGACCGTACGCCACAATGGGCACACCATGACATCTCGCCCCGCCCCTGACACCCTCGGCAGCACCCGCTCGCGCACCCTCGTGTTCGTCCATGCGCACCCCGACGATGAGGCCCTGCTGACCGCCGGCACCATGGCTCGCGCCGTGGCCGAGGGCAACCGCGTGGTGCTCATCGTCGCCACCGACGGCGCGGCGGGCCTGACCGATGCCGATCATGCGGAGGATCTCGCCGCGCACCGCCAGGAGGAGCTCAGCCGATCGGCGCATATTCTCGGCGTCGATCGGCTCATCAATCTCGGCTATGCCGACTCCGGCCTGCACGGCGAGGTGGCTGACGGCTTCGCGCATCAGCCGAAGTTCGCCATCGCCAAGCTCATCGCGGCGATCCTCGACGACGAGGACTGCGAGATCCTGGTGGGCTACGACCCCTCGGGCGGCTACGGCCACCCCGATCACGTGCAGGTGCATCACGTGGTGCGAGCCGCGTATGTGCTCGCCAGGAAGGCGCCCCGCCTCTACGAGGCGACGCTGCCGCGTGAGCCGATCTCCCGCGCCGTGCGCATGGCCGCGACCTTGCATCTGACTCCGTCGGATTTCGATGCGAGCGAATTCGACGAGGCCTGGACTCCCAAGAACCGCATCACGCACCGGGTGAATGTGCGCGAGTACATGTCGCAGAAGAAGGACGCCCTACGCGCCCATGCCTCGCAGGCCAGTGCCGACGGCACGATTCGCACTCTCGCCGTGCTCACTCGACTTCCGGGCCCGATCGCGAATCCGATCCTGGGCACCGAGTACTACGTCGAGGTCTCCCAGAGCGAGAGAGCCTCGTCGACTGCGGTCGCCGAGTCGTAGTCGATCCATCGAATTCTCGTATCGCGGCGGAACCAGCGCTGCTGGCGTCGCGCGAAGCGACGAGTCGCGAAGACGATCTCCTCGCGCGCCTGCTCCTGCGAGATCTCGCCATCGAGCACTGCCAGGACCTGCGAGTAGCCCAGAGCCCGGGATGCCGTGCGTGCCTGGCGCAGGCCGAGGGCATCCAGTTCACGCACCTCCTCGACGAGACCTGCCGCGAACATCGCATCGACTCGCTGCGCGATGCGCTCGTCGAGGATGTCGCGCGGAATCTCGAGTCCGATGCGCACGGTCGGGTACACGCCGACGGGATCCGGGAACTCCGCGATAAAGGGCTCACCGGTCAGCTCGATGACCTCGAGCGCACGCACGATGCGCCGACCATTCGAGGGCAGGATCGCCGCCGCCGCCGCGGGATCGACCTCGGCGAGGCGCGCGTGCAGCTGTGCCGGGCCTACGGCCTCAAGTTCGGCTTCCCAGCGCGCGCGCACTTCATCATCGGTTCCCGGGAAGTTGAGATCGTCGAGAACTGCCGAGACGAAGAGGCCGGAGCCGCCGACGACAACCGGCACGCGATTGCGCTGCAGCACATCGTCGATCGCCGCGCGCGCATCGGCCTGGAACTCGGAGACCGTGACCAGGTGCTCCATCGGCCAGATGTCCATCAGGTGATGCGGAACTCCCCCGCGCTCCTCGAGAGTCGGTGTCGCGGTACCGATATCCATGCCGCGATACACCTGCATCGAATCGGTGCTGATGATCTCGCCGCCGATGCGCTGCGCGACCGCCACTGCCAGCGCCGACTTGCCGGAGGCAGTCGGACCGACGATCGCGAGAACTCGGCTCATCCGCCGACGCGAATGCCGGGCAGGCCCAGCATCACGCCCGGGGTGATGAGCTCGATCGGCTGATCGGCACGATCACCGGCACGCGTACGACGCACCGACAGCATGCGATCGGCATTGAGGTGATGCGGGGCCGCATGCGTGATCTCGGCAGTCACCATGTCGCCGGGTCGGGGCGCGGGGAGCGCAGGATCGAGGGCGACGTGCACCAGACGGTTATCGGGCGCGCGACCGGAGATGCGCGAGGTCTCGGCATCCTTCTTGCCCTCGCCCACCGAGATCAGCACTTCGACCTCGCGCCCGACGAGGGTGCGATTCTCGGCCCACGTGACCTCGTTCACGGTCTCGAGCAGTCGGTTGTACCGCTCGGTGACGACCGCCTGCGGGATCTGGTCGGGCATCTCGGCTGCCGGCGTGCCGGGCCTCTTCGAGTACTGGAAGGTGAACGCCGAGGCGAAGCGCGCCTCGCGCACGACGTGCAGGGTCTGCTCGAAGTCAGCCTCGGTCTCGCCGGGGAAGCCGACGATGATGTCGGTCGTGATCGCGGCCTCGGGCATCGCTGCGCGCACCTTCTCGATGATGCCGAGGTAGCGCTCCTGGCGGTATGACCTGCGCATCCGCTGCAGGACATCATCGGACCCCGACTGCAAGGGCATGTGCAGCTGCGGCATCACGTTGGCAGTCTCGGCCATGGCCGCGATGACATCGTCGGTGAAATCGCGCGGATGCGGGCTGGTGAACCGCACGCGCTCGAGGCCATCGATCTCGCCGCATGCCCGAAGAAGCTTGCTGAACGCCTCGCGATCGCCGAACTCGGCGCCATAGGCGTTGACGTTCTGGCCCAGCAGCGTGATCTCGAGAACACCCTGATCGACCAGGACCTTGATCTCGTTGAGGATGTCGCCCGGACGCCGATCCTTCTCCTTGCCCCGCAATGCGGGCACGATGCAGAACGTGCAGGTGTTATTGCAGCCGACACTGACCGACACCCATGCGGAGAACGCGGAGTCGCGCTTGGACGGAAGCGCTGACGGGAAGGTCTCGAGGGATTCGAGGATCTCGACCTGAGCCTCATCGAGGACTCGCGCACGCTCGAGCAGAACCGGCAGCGAGCCGATGTTGTGCGTGCCGAAGACAACATCGACATTCGGCGCCTTCGCGAGGATCGTGCC
>JBEGLG010000229.1:0-3664 GCA_041183645.1 Actinomycetota bacterium
GATCTGCTCGAACTCGGCAGTTGACATGTTGTTTCCCTCGTTCTCGTTAGTCTGGCTCATCGACCCGGTCGCTTCGATGTCAGGATGCGGGTCACGGTGAACAGGATCGCGACCAGGACCATCAGCACGAGTGCTGCACCCCAGGCGCGGGCAACGGCGGCCGGATACGGCTGGGCGACATTGCTGAAGATGTAGACCGGCAGGGCCGTGATTGGCTCCATGATCGGGTTGAGCACGGTCTTGTCGTTCTTCAGTGAGGTCATCAGCAGCGGCGCGGTCTCGCCGACCACGCGTGCGATGCCCAGAATCATCGCGGTGATGAGGCCGGTCTTTGCGGCAGGCACGACGACCTTCAGCACGACACGAGCGCGAGTGGAGCCGAGTGCAAGTGCACCGGTGCGCAGGTCATCGGGGATCAGGCGCAGGACTTCCTCGGCCGTGCGCGCCACGGTCGGCAGCATCAGGATCGCGTAGGCGAGACCACCGGTGAGCGCACTCTGCTGGAGCACGCCGGTGAGGATGAAGACGGTGAGGATGAACAGGCCGGCAACGACCGAAGGCACGCCCGACATCGCCTGCACGAAGAAGCGCACGTACGGCACTGCCTTGCCGCGCACCTCGGTGATGTAGAGGGCGGTGGCGACACCAATCGGCATCGAGATCAAGGTCGCGATCGTCACGATCATCACGGTGCCGAGCACGGCGTGACCCACGCCGCCCCATCCCAGAGGCGTACTGGGGCTGATGTACTCGTTGTTCTGGAAGAGGAAGGCGAGGCTCATGGCCTCCAAGCCCTTGCTCACGATCGACCAGAGCAGGGAGATCAGGATGACGAAGCTGAAGAGCGTGGCGCCGATCGCGCACACGATGATCACGGCATCGCCGGCCGACTTGGTGCCGCGCTGGCTGATGGCCGCGATGACCGAGGCAATGATCTGCAGTGGCAGATAGATGCCGATCATGATGATCGGGCCCGGGATGTCCGTGAGCAGGAACAGGGCACCAATGATCAGCGCCGGGAGGATTACCGCAATGGCAACGGCCCGCTTGAATCCGGCGGTGCGTCGACTCCAGGGAGCCTTGGGAGTCTCCTGGGCGAGCTCGGGGAGCACGTCGGAGTTGAAGGTGATGGTTGCGCTCATGACTGCAGGCGTCCTGTCCGCTTGACGATGAGATTGGCAATGACGTTGACGATGAGCGTGCCGGCGAACAGGAAGAAGCCCGCTGCCAGCAGCACCTGGGTCTCGAACGGACCTGAAGCATCGCCGAACTTCGAGACGATGAGTGTCGCGACCGAGCCACCGCCCGACTGGATGATGTGGAAGAGGTTCACGTCGAAGACGAGCTTCAGCACGAAGAACACCGCGATGGTCTCACCCAGGGCGCGCCCGAGGCCGAGCATGATGCCGCCGATGATGCCGCCGCGTCCGAAGGGCAGCGCGACGTAGCGCAGCATCGACCACATGGAGCAGCCGAGAGCCTCGGAGGCATTGATGAGCTCAGGCGGCGTGCGGCCCATGACCTCGCGGGTCACCGAGGTGATGATCGGGATCATCATGACCGCGAGGACGAATCCCGCGATGAACGGCGTGCCGTTGAAGTTGCCGGTGTCGTTCTGGAAGATCGGGATCCAGCCGAGGTACTGGTTCATGAGCTCCTGCCAGCCGACCGCGGTCGGGGCGAGAACGTAGAAGGCCCACAGGCCGATGATGACCGAGGGAATGGCCGCCATGAGGTCGATGACATTGGTCATCACCTTGGCCAGCGGCTTGGGCGCCATGAACACCATGAAGATGGAGAGCAGCAGTGACGCGGGCACGGCGATCACGAGGGCGATGACCGAGAGCAGGATCGAGCCGTAGAGCATGCCCCAGATGCCGTACTGCGGCGGAGTGCCGAGGGAATCCCAGACGGTCGTGGTCAGGAACGAGAGGCCCTGATCCTTGAGGACGGGAACGGTCTGGGCGCCGAGGAAGACGGTGATGCCGGCGAGGATGATCAGCGCGGAGAACGCCAGCCCGGTGATGACCCGGTTGAAGATCCGGTCGCCTCGATGGGAGTTCACATTGGTCGCGAGGTCGCGGAACTGCGGGGTATCCACCTGAGCCATGGCCAGATCCTGGAGAGTCGACATGGCGGCAGGTCGTGCGCCGCGAGAACTCCTGCTGACCAGCAGGTGAACACCGCATGAACCTCCCTGAGGGGCCGAAATCCCTCATAGAGGGGCCGAAAATTCGGCCTTTATAACAATTCGGTATACCCCTAGACACTCGGCGTGTCTAGCACTGGACAGAAAACCTGTATAGGCCTATACTGAATTCACAAGCGAACATGGAGTTCGTAAGGAGGCATCATGAACATGCACATCTTCAAGCGCCACACGGCCACCGCCGTTGCCACGCCGTCCAGCTCGCAGGAGCTCGGCCACCGCGTCGAGTCGACCTTCGATTACTCGACCTGCCACTTCGTGCTCACCTGCACCTGCAGCAGCCGCTACGAGACCAACCACATCGATGAGGCCCTCGAGTGGAGCGAGATGCACAAGGCCATGGCACCCCTGGCTGACCGCCTTCCCGCCTAAGTCATGGTCAAGGCGACCGCCTCGGCCAAGGCCGAGGCGACCAAGGCCCTGGAAAAGGCCACCAAGGAATGGCGCGCCGCCAAGAAGAAGGAGCGCGCCGCCCGCGACAACCTTGCCCTGGTCGTCCAGGGCTCGGTTGCCGACGGAATTCTCAGCGAGAGCAAGATCTCGCAGCTCACTGAGATTCCGCGCATGACCATCCGCAAGATGCTCGGCAAGGATGCGAGCCTCGAGAAGTAGACGCGCTTGAGTGCGCGCCATGAATCACGAGCCCCGATGCGGTGATCGCATCGGGGCTCTGTCATGCCCGGGGGTATCCGCTCAACGCATCGATGACATCTGGCAGGACACCTCGGGCGCATGCGGACACCTGACCTGAGTCGTCCGGAAATCCGATCACGGGCACGCCGCGAAACCGGCCGTGCAGCAGCGTGATGCCGTCTGCCTGCGCGGTCTCTGCCTGAATCGTGGTCGCGAGCAGCTGGGCCTCATCTGGCTCGAGTCCGCAGAGCACGATGAGATCACTGCGATGACAGTTGTCCTCGATGACGTGAACTACGTCGACGACACCATCGAGAACCGGCGGCAGGCGGAACGAGGCACCGCCAAGTTCACCGGCACATGCCGCGACAAGCAGGCTGAGGTGATCAGCCACGAGCCCTGTCGGGGTGGGCACTCCGGGCTCGACGTATTCCGATCCCACCGTGAGTACCAGAACTCGCGGCCGAGGGTGCACGTCGACATTCCTGATCCCTGCATGAGCCAGTTTGCCGATGATCCCCGCATCCGCTCGCACGCCGGCGGGTGCGAGGAGCTCATCTGCGCGAAAGACACTGCCGACGACGCTCATGCCGTGTCCGGCGACCGCCGCGTCGACGTGCACGCCATTCTCGGTGAGACGAGCCTGTGAGATCTCGATGACCGCATCAGCGCCGTCAGGAAGTGGCGCGCCTCGCGCCACGCGAATGCACGAACCGGCGTCAAGCCGCTCGCTTGCCAGGAATCCGGCAGGTACGTCATCGACCACGCGCAGCACGGCGCCCGGGGTGATGTCAGCCGCCTTGACGGCATAGCCGGCGACGT